>NZ_PDIY01000001.1:4022500-4322500 GCF_002563655.1 Bacillus sp. es.034
GGAATCATCGGAAGTACGGTTGTCTACTTCTGGATCGGGATGCTGTCCACGAAGGCCGTTCAGGTGACATGCCCCAATTGCGGTAAGGTCACCAAGGTCCTCGGGCGTGTAGATATGTGCATGTATTGTAACGAGCCCCTGACACTTGATCCGAACCTTGAAGGTGAAGAATTCGATGAGGATTATAATAAAAGGAAAAGATAAAGCTGAATGAGAAAAGACCTTCAACGGAAGGTCTTTTTTTGATGCGTTAAATAAAAGAAGAATGGTTCTAAATTAGAACCATTCTTCTCTAATGTGTTTCCTTAACTGAACAGTCAGAGCATGTGCCGTAGATTTCCATGCGATGATTGTTCACCTTGAACCCCGTGACATGGGAAGCCAGTTGTTCCACTTCATCAAGGCCAGGATAATGAAAGTCTACGATTTTACCGCAGCCATCGCAAATGACATGATAATGATCGGTCGTCACAAAGTCAAAACGACTGGAGGAATCCCCGTATGTCAGCTCTTTCACTAAACCTACTTCACGGAATACACGTAAATTATTATAAACGGTCGCCACACTCATGTTAGGGAATTTCCCTTCGAGCGCTTTATATATGTCATCGGCAGTTGGATGGGCCATTGAATCAATGAGATACTCTAATATCGCATGACGTTGAGGAGTGATACGGACTCCCGTTTCCTTCAATGTCGAGATTGCTTCTTTCAATTGTCCTTCTTCAGACATCGTCATGCACCTCTTTTCATAAGAATTATTATTTTATAATCTTTATAAATAGTGTACTAATCAACGGTCCCTTTTGTCAATCTTTCGCCCTGTTACTCGTGGAGGTTTTTCTCCTGCTCCCCAAGCTGCTGGTTGATGTATCTGCCTGCTACGAATAGGTAATCGGATAGCCGGTTCAAATACGAAAGGACTAATGGATTGATGTCTTCATCAATTCCTACAGCTTCTCTCTCAGCTCTCCTGACAATCGTTCTTGCAGTATGGAGGGCGGCACCGGCCGGCTGACCACCGGGAAGAATGAAGTTTCGCAGAGGTGTGAGAGAACCGTCCATCCTGTCGATTTGATCTTCCAATTCTTTGATATGTGTTTCATCAAGCTTCCATTTCACTTCTTTTCCAGCAGGAGTAGCAAGTTCTGCCCCGACATGGAAAAGGATCGTTTGCACCTTGTGAAGAAACTCTTCGAATTCTTCTTTACCATCAAAGTATTCAGCCTTGATATAACTCAGACTAAGACCAATCATGGAGTTCGCTTCATCGCAGGTTCCGTAGGCCTCCACACGTTGGTCCTTTTTCGATACGCGGGTTCCATATACCAGGGAAGTCTTCCCTTTGTCTCCAGATTTCGTATAAATTTTCATATTAATAACCCCTCTCTGCATCAATCACGTTAATAAAGTTATCCCTCTTATTACTATATGTAGATAAATTCTTTTTAAAGATTTCAAGTGCCCTTGGCATGTACTTTTTTGTAATGCTTGAAAGGTGGGGTGTCACCGTGATGCCTTCCGTTTTCCAAAAAGGATGACGATCAGCTAACGGCTCTTGCTCAAATACATCCAGATACATATGTTGAATCAACTTCTTTTCCATTACTTCAAGAAGGACGGATTCTTCAACAACGTCACCGCGGCCAATATTGATGAATACAGCAGAATCCTTCATCTGTTCAAAATGATCAAGGTCCAGTATCCCTTTGGTTTGACTCGTACTTGGCAGCACCGAAACAATGTAATCGACTTTCGGGAGCTGATCCCTGAATGTCTCCAAGGTGAACATGCTGTCAAAATGCTCCCCGGGTGAGCCGGTAGAATTCACTCCACTTACATTCATATGGAACGCCTTTGCCAGTCGGGCGATTTCCCCGCCAATGGCCCCGGCTCCAAGAATAAGGAGAGACACTTCATGAAGTTCAGTCGTTGGTAACCTTCTGCTCCACACGGAATCTTTCTCCTGCTGCCATACTGACTGAAGCTGTTTCGCATGCTGAAGCATCAAGCCGATCGTGAACTCCGCCATGGGGATCTTGTGGATTCCCCTTGCATTGGTGACGAGGATCCCCCTTCTTTTGATCGCTTCAAACGGCATTTTTTCGAGTCCCGCCGAAGTGACCATGATCCATTTGCATTTCTTGCTTTTCTCAATATGATCACTCGTTAAATCTTCCCCCATCGTGACGATGACTTCCGCATCGGGAAGCTCACTTTCCGCCTGGTTGATTTTTTTATAAAAAAGGAATTCAACCCCGGGGAAGCTATTCGTTAAATCTGAAACAAATTCTTCTTTCGGTTTAAATGTAAAGATGATTTTCATGTAGTTGCCTCCCATCCCTATTGCCCATTATTTTACCATATAGGAGAGGATTCTCCCTAGTTTCGAGTATCCCCAGGTGCATAAAAAAAGAGGATCGACCTGGTCGATCCTGCTACACGGATGAGACTGACTTATTTGAGGAGGTTGCCCTACTCTTACTATATGTCCTTACAGCTTTTGTGAATGGACAAAAGCCTCAACCCCGTTAAAATAGGCTTGAAAATAGGCTTAGGAAAGGTTCTCTTGAATATATTGCAGAGCCTCTTCGACATGCCCCTTCACTTTCACCTTCCGCCATTCCTTGGAGAGGTTCCCTTCTTTATCAATGATGAAGGTGGAACGCTCGATTCCCATGTATTCTTTCCCGAAGTTTTTCTTCAGCTTCCACACGCCGTATTCCTCTGCCACTTTATGATCTTCATCTACAAGCAGGAGGAACGGGAGTCCATGCTTGTCCACGAATTTCTCATGTTTATCGACGGGGTCCGGGCTTACCCCAAGGATGACGGCATCAAGATCTTCAAAGTTTTCATGCTGATCCCTGAAATCACACGCTTCTGTTGTACACCCTGGCGTCATGTCCTTCGGATAAAAATAAAGGACCACATTTTTCCCTTGATAATCAGATAGCTTCACCTTTTCTCCATTGCTTGCCAGTAATTCAAATTCAGGTGCTTTTTGACCAACTGTCATATATCTTCCCCTCCTAATGGTTATCGTTCTGACTTTAGCGTACCCAATAGGAGGGAAAAACTCAAACCATACGCTACTTATTCTCATAGTGTAAAAAGGACTTCACGACAAAGGCTGCCGGTATCGTATAGCCGAGCCAGGACTCGATAAGGGCGATCCCTCTCCCGATCCCAACAGGGGTTACATCTCCATATCCCACTGAGAAGAGGGTAATGCCGCTGAAATACATAGTAGTAAAAAAATGATCGAGGAAGTCTCCGGAAAGTGGTTTCCCCGCCTCGACTAGAATTTGGATGCCCTCGATCTCAAGGAGCATGAATAACAACCCGAACCCTATCATAATCGTGATGTAACACATTCCCAAAAAGAGAAAATGATGAAGGGAAACATGGTGTTCTTTCCATCGTGAAGGATAAAATAATGCCCGCAGGCTCATGACCATGCAAAATAGAATGAAAAATCCAATGATATACAGCATGTACATACCCTCTTTTTTCTGCTTGTCTTAGTATATGTACGCTTGTCATCGTGGAATCATTCTAGTTACCTGCACCCCTGTACCGTTTCACCCCTTCATTCCAAAGGACGATGGAGAAAATGAAAAATCCTATCCCGACAAATGGAGTGAGGAACGAATACGGATACCATTCAGTCTTTTCAAGAAAAAAGGCAGATGGATATACACCAACGAACGCAAAAGGAAGGATCCAGGTCAGCACAAAACGAATCACGCTATTGTAAATATCGACCGGGTATCTTCCATAGTTTCCGATATTGTACATCATCGGCATGATGGACGTTTTCGCATCCGACCAGAAGCCAATGCTTGCGAGGGCAATGAAGATCCCTGCATAGACGAGGGCCCCTCCCAAGACAAATACGACGAATAGAACCGGTTCATACCATTCGAAGGTGATATCAAGCCTCCCACCTGCGTAGTACATGACGGCCATTCCCGTGATGACGCCAAAAAGGGACTCAAGCTCCATCCGCTCCAATATCACTTGAAATAAACTGTGGATGGGTCTCGTCAGGATCCTGTCGAACTCACCCTTCACTACATACCGGTCGTTAAAGTCCCAGATATTGAAGAAGGAACTGAACAGGGCGAACGGAACAAGAAAAAATCCATAGATGAATATTATTTCATCCCTTGTCCATCCGCTCAACAGCTGCGTGTGACCGAAAACAACAAGGATGAATACAAGATTGACAGCTTGAAACAGTAAATCGGATAATATCTCGACAATCAGATCGGCCCTGTACTGCAGCCTGATCTTCATGTATTGGGCTACATATTGAAAGAACATCTTCACATAAAACACCGGTCACCCTCCTTGAATGATCATTTGTTTTTTTGCCATGACCCAAAGTACTTTAATCGGTATAAGGAGAAGCAGCGACCAAAGGCCCTGCAACATGATCGCGTTGAAGGCTTCCGACGTGGAAAAGCCATTGGTGAAAATCATGCTAGGGACATAACTGATGCTTTGAAAAGGCAGATACTCCATCACGTTTTGGGCCCACAGGGGGAAAAAGTGAATCGGAAGAAGAAGTCCCGAGAATAAATCGATGACGACCCGTTTGGCCCTGATGAGTCCGTCGTTATTAAATAAGAAAAAGGTGGTGATCCCTGTCAGCAAATTGATTTGGGTATTGATGATGAAGCTGAAAAGGATTGAAATGGCGAATAAACCGATTGTGTCAAAACCCGTCCCGATTTGAAGCGGGAAAATCAGACTTACGATGATCATCCCTGGGATGGAGAAAAACACCAAACGGAAGACTCCTTCACCCAGTCCCTGCATCGTCTTCATGCCAAGATAGTTATAAGGCCTGATGAATTCAACGGCCACTTTCCCCTCTTTGATTTCCTGCGCAATTTCACGATCAATATTATTAAAATAAAATGCCCTGGCCATCCACGATACGGCCACATAGGTCGTCATCTGAATGATTGATAATCCTTCAATATCCTGCTTTCCACCATAAATGGCCTGCCACAGGAAATAGTACGCACCGATATTGATACTGTAAATCAGGATTCCACTATAATAATTCGTGCGGTAGGCAAGCATCATCAGAAATCGGATGCGAATCATTTCGATATACTTAGCCATGATCCTTCACCCCGCACATGAGCAGACTCACAGCTTGTTTTCCACCACTCAACTTGTCACAGCCCCTTTTTCATAGATGTTTCGGATGATCTCCTCAGTAGTCGTTTCTTCTATCTTCATATCTTTCACTTTGAAGTTAGCCACGACATCTGTAATGAGCAGTGAGATGACTTCTTCGTTAGCTTCCGTTATGGCTGCATAGGATTGCTTTTTCTCATCAAAACTCCAAGAGATGCTCTGGTTTTTAGTAAGATCCGATAAAGCAGACAGAGAGATTTCATCCAGGAATTGAAAGACGACTTCTTTCTGATCTCCCCAGTTTTCTTTCAGCCGACTCAGTTTACCATCGTAAATGATCTTCCCTTCATCGAGCATCACGACCCGTTCACACAGCGCTTCGATATCGGATAAATCATGGGTCGTAAGTAAAATGGTTGTGTTATATTTCTCATTGATTTCCTTTAAAAACTGACGGATTTTCAATTTCACCAGGACGTCCAATCCGATTGTCGGTTCATCCAGGAAGAGCAATGGTGGATTATGAACAAGTGCAGCGGCGAGTTCACAGCGCATCCGCTGTCCCAGGGATAATTTACGAACAGGCTTGTCCAGGAGAGGCGCAATATCCAGGGTTTCAATCACATGATCCATATGCTCCTTGTATTGTTGATCCGGCACTTTATACACCTTTTTCAGCAGCTGAAAGGACTCCTGCACGGCAATGTCCCACCAGAGCTGTGAACGCTGCCCGAATACGACACCGATCGTCTGTACGAACTTTTCCCGGTCCCGATGGGGGTTCATCCCATTAACTGTTATTTCTCCCCCCGTCGGAGTCAGGATCCCCGTCAGCATTTTAATGGTGGTCGACTTCCCGGCCCCATTTTCACCAATATAACCGACCATCTCACCCTGCTTCACATTAAATGAAATATCGTTCACCGCCGGAACGACTTTATAATTACGCGTAAATAAATCCCTGAAGGCACCCTTCAGCCCTGAACGGCTGGAAAAAGCCTTGAATTCTTTACGCAAATGATTCACTTCGATTGCGTTCATCTTGCGTCCTCCTATATTCCTTTAAAATAGGTTTGTCTTTTAGAAACAAAGAATAGTGTACCACAATGAGCAGACCCTTTTTGAACAGTCTGCTTGAGTGCACCCATTGATTCCCTATTTGCTAAAGTGGAAAAGACCGTACTACAATAGAAAGGTAGTTCATAGACAAATACACTTTTACCGGGAGGAAAATATGAAATTCACTGAATCAGAAACTTTACATACAGAAGCATTGGAGCATATAGTCGGAGGCGTGAACAGCCCATCCCGCTCCTATAAAGCAGTTGGCGGCGGCTCACCTGTTGCCATGGAAAGAGGAAAAGGCGCATACTTCTGGGACGTTGACGGGAACAAATATATCGATTACCTGGCGGCGTACGGTCCCATCATCACGGGACATGCACACCCCCATATCACCGAAGCGATCACTAGAGCCGCGGAAAACGGTGTCCTTTATGGAACTCCTACACGCCACGAAGTGAAATTTGCGAAAATGATAAAGGAAGCCATGCCATACATGGACAAAGTCCGCTTCGTCAATTCAGGTACCGAAGCCGTGATGACGACGATCCGTGTGGCAAGAGCCTATACAGGTAAAGACAAAGTCATCAAGTTTGCGGGCTGTTATCACGGGCATTCGGATCTTGTACTGGTTGCAGCCGGTTCCGGTCCGTCTACGCTCGGAACACCGGATTCTGCAGGGGTTCCGAAAAGCATCGCCCAGGAAGTCATCACCGTTCCATTCAATGACATCGAGCCATTTAAAGAAGCGATGGAAAAATGGGGAGATCAAATCGCCGCTGTCCTTGTGGAACCGATTGTCGGAAACTTCGGGATCGTGGAACCGAAGGAAGGCTTCCTCGAGCAGGTGAATGACATCGCTCATGCGTCCCATTCCCTTGTCATTTATGATGAAGTCATCACAGCATTCCGTTTTACATTCGGGGGTGCCCAGGACATGCTGAAGGTAAAACCGGATCTGACTGCTCTTGGAAAAATCATCGGCGGAGGGCTGCCGATCGGAGCTTACGGCGGGAAGAAAGAAATCATGGAACAGGTGGCACCACTTGGTCCTGCTTACCAGGCTGGAACGATGGCCGGTAATCCCGCCTCTATCCTTTCAGGAATTGCCTGTCTTGAAGTATTAAAAGAAGACGGTGTGTACGAGAAATTAGATCAACTCGGAGAAATGCTTGAAAAAGGGATTTTAGCTGCAGCAGAAAAGCATAACACCCCAATTTCCATCAACAGGCTGAAGGGCGCCCTCACTCTCTACTTTACAACGGAAAAAGTGGAGAACTATGAGCAGGCGGAAGCAACAGATGGAGAGATGTTCGCGAAGTTCTTCAAACTTATGCTCAACCAGGGCATCAATCTTGCTCCATCTAAATATGAAGCATGGTTCCTGACAACGGCCCATACAGAAGAGGATATCAAGGAAACACTCGAAGCTGTAGACCGTGCCTTTGCACAGCTTTAAACACGATCAAAAAGACTGCATGCCATAAGCGTGCAGTCTTTTTTTGATAAAGGATACTAATCCTTTACCTTTTTGCATATCTATGAATTTTGGAGAGTTTGATCCCCATCATAAAAAGGTACATAATTTGTAAAAACTTATTCGAATTTGCCTATTGATATTACTTGTAAGTACATGTATAGTACAGTATTGTTTATTAATACGTTACACAAGAAAGGATTCTAATTCCATGAAACTTGGTGCTCGCATCCTTAAAACGGGAATTGCGATTGTATTAGCTTTACTTGTATCCCAGCTGCTCGGCATACCTTCTCCGGTGTTCGCGGGAATTGCGGCGGTCTTCGCCGTCCAGCCCACCATTTATCGCTCTTATCTATCCATTATCGAACAAATCCAGGGAAACCTGATCGGTGCCGGGATTGCCGTCATATTCGTACTATTATTCGGAAGCAATCCATTGATTGTCGGTCTTGCTGCTGTTATCGCCATTGCTATCATTCTAAAATTTAAGCTGCAGAACACGATCGGTCTTGCACTGGTGACGATGATTGCGATCATGGAAGTGACGGATCAGGACTTCATCCAGTTTGCATTCATCCGTTTCTCCACCATTATGATCGGGGTCTTTTCATCATTCCTTGTGAATCTGGTCTTCCTGCCGCCAAAATATGAAACCAAGCTTTATCATAAAGTATCAGATTCAACAGAGGAAATCCTGAAGTGGATCAGATTAAGTATGAGGCATGCAACAGAGTTCCACCTTTTGAAAAAGGATCTGGAACGCATTAAAGAAAAATTGATAAAGGTCGACCAACTGTATCTTCTGTATAAAGAGGAACGGGATTATTTCAAGAAAAATTCGATTGTCAAAAGCCGGAAGCTCGTGATCTTCAGACAAATGATTTCCTCTACCAATCGAAGTTTTGAAATATTGAAGCGCCTGAATCGCTATGAAAACGAAATCTATCAATTGCCCGACGAATTGCGGGTCGTCATTAAAAATCAACTCGATTGTTTACTGACTTATCATGAACAGCTACTATTGAAATTCCTTGGCAAGATGCATCCCCATGCAGAATCGGAAGCCCAGCAGGATGTATGCCTGCACCGGAAAGAATTGATGAGGATTATGCTTGAAGAGGTCAATCATCATACAAAGGATGACAATATCCATAATTTCCATCTGCTTCATATTTTCTCTGCCATTTTTGAATATGATGAACATCTTGAGCATTTGGAAAAATTGATTACAAGCTTTCAGTCATATCATAAAGAGGATAACGAAGTAGTGATCCGGGAAGAAGAAGAATAAATGGAAAAACGGAGCAAAGGATGATGTCCTTTGCTCCGTTTTTTTAGTTTTTCATTTTCGGATCCAGTGCATCCCTGAGTCCGTCCCCCATCAGGTTAAAGCCTAATACAGTCAGCATGATGGCGAGTCCAGGGAAGATCATCGTCCAAGGTGCCTGCAGCATATACTGTCTTGCATCGGACAGCATTTTACCCCATTCAGGTTCAGGTGCCTGAGCTCCGAGACCAAGGAAGCCAAGTGCTGCCGCTTCAATGATGGCAGTCGCAATGGCAAGTGTTCCCTGCACGATGATCGGAGCCATACTATTCGGCAGTACATGACTGAAAAGAATCCGAACGTCGCTCATCCCGATTGCTTTTGCAGCCATGACATACTCTTCCTGCTTTACACTCAGTACCCGTGAACGGATGAGGCGGCCGAAATTCGGTATATTGATGATGGCGATGGCGATCAGAGCATTTCGGAGTGACGGCCCAAGTGCTGCCACAACAGCGATTGCAAGCAGGATGCTCGGGAATGCAAGCATGATGTCAAAAATACGGGAAATGATCGTATCGACCCATCTTCCATAATAACCCGCTACGATCCCCAGTAAACTTCCGATCACGGAAGAACCGATGACGGCGAAGAAACCGACCCATAACGAGATACGCGCACCATGGATGATACGTGATAAAATATCACGGCCAAAATCATCCGTACCCAGCCAATGCTCTGAAGACGGTGCCTGCAGCCTTTTGGATAAATCCTGTTCATTGATCCCCTGCGGTGCAATGAGTGGTGCTGCAATCGCCAGGATGACAAAGAACAGGACGATACAAAATCCGACTAAAGCAATTTTATTCTTAGTGAAGCTTTTCCAGGCTTCCTTCCAGGGAGAAACCGTTTCTTCTTCCAGGGAAGGATGAAGCTCCTTTTGCGGTTCTGCTAATTCTGCCATGAGAGTTCACCTCTTTCTTCATTGATGTTAGTTGTATTTAATACGCGGATCGACAGCCGCATACAGTAAGTCGACAATTAAGTTAATCGTGACAAAGATTGTGGCGACGACCAGGATTCCGGATTGTACGACTGGGTAATCACGGTAACCGATCGCTTCGTATATATAACGTCCGATTCCAGGCCAGCCGAAGATGGTCTCGGTCAAGATCGCACCGCCGAGGAGAAGACCCATCTGTAAACCAATGACCGTCAGGACCGGGATGATGGCATTTTTCAAAGAATGCTTGTACACGACCCAGAACATTTTCAATCCTTTGGCACGAGCTGTACGAATATAATCCGAACGCATAACTTCCAACATACTTGAGCGTGTCATCCGGGCAATGATGGCCATCGGGATGGTCGCTAAGGCAATCCCCGGCAGGATGATGTGTTTCAATACGTCACCGAGCTGATCGAAACGCCCCTGCATGATCGTATCGAGAATATAGAAATTGGTTATGGAATCAACGGGATTCCGTATATTCTCCCTTCCCGTTGTAGGCAGGATGTCAAGCTGAATGCCGAATGTCCATTGCTCCATCAGCCCTAACCAGAAAATCGGCATGGAAACACCGATAAGAGCCAGGATCATGGCCGTATAGTCGAACCAGGAGTTCTGGAACCATGCACTGATGATCCCTGCATTCACACCTATGACAATCGCAATGATGATGGCTACGATGGCAAGCTCAGCTGTAGCGGCCAGATAAGGCCAGATTTCGGTTGACACTTCCGTCTTTGTTCGGAGGGAACTCCCTAAATCCCCGGTCAACAGCCCTTTTAAATAATCAATGTATTGGATATACCAGGCATTATCGAGACCGAGCTGATCCCTTAATGCTGCAACGGCTTCTTTCGTTGCCTGCTGCCCCAGTATCACCTGAGCGGGATCTCCCGGAATGGCACGGATGATCGAAAAAACGATAAGAGTCATCCCGAGTAATACCGGAATGAGCTGCAGTAGTCGACGAATGGTGTATTGGAACATTTTGTTCACCTCTCTGAGTGGAGATTCTGATTAACTAGTAAAAATAATAAGATTGCTTGTCGGGGCTGAACAGTCGGCTCCGCTTTTCTATGTACAAAGGGGAGAAATCTGCGATGTCTCCCCTTTGGTTTGTTGCTTATTACTCCATGTCTACTGCGCCTAACCAGTCGGAACCGGTTGGATGCGGCTTGAAGTTTTTAAGTGCTGCGCTTCCTGCAAGCAGTGGTGTAGAGTGAGCAAGTGGTACCCACGGAGCATCCTCATGGATGATTTCCTGGGCTTTCTTGTACAGCTCTTCACGTTTTCCAGGATCTACTTCTGTTTGGGCATCGATCAGGATTTTGTGTACCTCATCGTTTTTGTAGTAAGAGTAGTTGTTGCTGCCGATATTGTCTTGGTCAAGTAAAACATATAGGAAGTTATCAGCGTCTCCATTATCACCGGTCCAGCCGAGTAAGAATGCATCCGCTTCTCCATTTTTCGCTTTTTCAAGGTAAGTCGCCCACTCGTAAGATACGATTTTGGCCTTTACTCCTACTTCAGCAAGATCCGCTTGAATTGCTTCTGCAACTTTTTGGCCGTCCGGCATGTATGGACGTGGTACAGGCATTGCCCATAGTTCCATATCAAATCCGTCTTTCAGACCCGCTTCAGCAAGAAGTTCTTTCGCTTTTTCAGGGTTGTACTCATAAGGCTCGATATCATCATTGTATCCGCCGATTACCGGAGGCATCGGGTTTTTGGCCATTTCCGCTTTTCCTTCGAAGAATGCATCAATGATCTCCTGCTTGTTGATGGCATAGTTGATCGCCTGACGTACTTTAGGATCATCAAAAGGTTTACGCGTAGATGTTAAACCTAAGTATCCAACGTTCATGGATGGACGTTCGAATAATTGCAGGTTGTCATCACCTTCGACTTTGCTTGCGTCACTTGGGTTTACACCATCAGCAAGATCGATTTCACCTGAAACCAGCGCATTCAGACGGGCTGAGTTTTCAGGGATCGATTTGAATACCACTTGATCTAATTTTGGTAGATCTTTATTCCAGTAGTCTTCATTTTTCTCGATGACGATTTTGTCATTACGCTTCCACTCAACAAATTTGAAAGGACCAGTCCCCGCATCTGTCGGCGCTTCAGCAAGCTTGTCACCCAGTTCATCAATTGCTTTCGGGCTTACGATCGCAAATGGGCTCATGGCAATGTTTTTCAAGAATGGTGCTTGAGGACGCTTTAATACGAATTCGACCGTCATGTCGTCAGCCGCTTTCACTTCTTTGATCACATGACCTTCATCACCTTTAAAACCGCCAAACATAGAACCGTAGTAAGGGAATTGATCAGCATTCCCGTTCATCCAGCGTTCGAAGTTCTTCACAACGGCTTCTGCATTGAAATCTGTGCCGTCCTGGAATTTCACTCCCTCACGAAGCATGAATTTGTAGTTCAACCCATCATCGGATACTTCCCACTTTTCAGCTAATCCAGGGTTTACTTCTGTATCCTGCTCTCCGAATTTCACAAGAGTTTCGAAGATGTTCTTCGTTACTTTAAATGATTCCCCGTCCGTTACTGTTCCCGGATCAAGAGCGACAGAGTCTCCCCCGCGACCGAAGATCAATACTTTGGGATCTCCCTTATCTCCACTGTTGCCGCCGTCACCTGAAGATTTTTCATCTCCTCCACATCCGTAAAGCGCGGATGATACGAGCAGGATGAGCAGCATTAAAATTGACCAGCTTTTTTTCCTCAACTAAATCCCCTCCTGAATAATGTTTATATACTTATGAGACTTGTCTTCTAGTAAAGATGACAAGCTACATAATGCCCTGGTTGGTGTTCCTTGAATTCCGGCACTTTCTGTTTGCAGATGTCCGTTGCATGCGGGCACCTGGTATGGAATGTGCAGCCGCTCGGCGGGTTGGACGGACTCGGGATGTCTCCCTGTAAGAGAATGGTTTCCCTTTTGAAATCCGGATCCGGTACGGGTACCGCCGACAGGAGCGCCTGGGTGTATGGATGAAGAGGCTTTTCATAGAGATTCTCACTCTCGCTCAGTTCCACCATTTTCCCGAGATACATCACGCCCACACGGTCGCTTATATGTCTGACCACCCCGAGATCATGTGCGATAAATATATAGGTGAGTCCGAATTCTTTTTGTAGATCCTGCATTAGATTCAATACCTGTGACTGAATGGATACGTCTAGGGCAGACACAGGCTCATCGGCTATGATGAGTTTCGGCTTCGTCATGAGCGCCCTGGCAATCCCGATCCTCTGCCTTTGTCCTCCACTGAATTGATGCGGATAACGTTTAGCATGATAGCTGCTTAAGCCGACGATGTTGAGGAGTTCATGAACCCTTTCTTTTCTTTCCTTGGCCGAACCCATTCCATGAACCTTGAGGGGTTCTTCGAGGATCTTCTCTACCGTATGTCTGGGATTCAAGGATGCAAAGGGATCCTGAAAGACCATTTGCATTTCCCTGCGAATCTTCCTCATGTCCGAGTTTGATAGACTTGTAAGCTCACGATCTTCAAATGTCACTTTGCCTTCGGATGGGTCGATGAGTCTCATGAGCATTCTGCCCGTCGTCGACTTTCCACATCCACTTTCCCCTACGATTCCAAGGGTTTCTCCTTTATTGACCGTAAAAGAGACCCCGTCCACTGCTTTAACAGAACTGACGGGTCGTCCAAGGATCCCCCCTGTGATTGGAAAATGTTTCTTAAGATTCTCAACCTTTAGCAACGGTTCCGTCATAAACTCCCTCCTCCGCTTCATCGAACAGGAAGCATCGTGTGCAATGTCCTTGTGATGTTTCATATAATTCCGGTGTTTCCACTAAACAGCGATCGTATGCTGCATCACAGCGGGCTGCAAATCGGCAGCCTGTCTTGATCGATCCCGGCTTTGGAACATTTCCCTGGATCGAATGCAGTCGTTGCTGCTTGATGCGCATGTCGGGTACAGATTGTATCAGGCCTTTCGTGTAAGGATGCTGAGGGTTCTTGAAGATTTCTTCAACAGTTCCCTCTTCCACCACCTTGCCTGAGTACATGACAACGACCCGTTCACATGTTTCTGCCACAACCCCAAGATCATGTGTGATCAAGAGTACGGCTGTGTTCAGTTCCTTATTTAACTTCTTCATTAATTTTAAAATTTGGGCCTGGATCGTCACGTCCAATGCCGTTGTAGGTTCGTCTGCTATCAGGACGCGGGGATCGCACACCATCGCCATGGCGATCATGACCCTTTGTCTCATCCCTCCGGATAATTGGTGAGGGTATTCCTTGATCAATTCTTCAGATCTCGGCAAGCCGACCATTTTCATGATGTCGACGGCCTTTTCCCTTGCCTGTTTCTTTCCTACTTTTGTATGTATGCGTATTGCTTCGATTAATTGATCTCCTATGGTAAAGACGGGGTTCAACGATGTCATCGGTTCCTGGAAAATCATCGCTATGTCATTGCCCCGGATATCTCTCATCCGCTTTTCGGAAGCCTGTGTCAGGTCTTCATCTTTATAAAGGATTTTTCCGCCGACGATTTTCCCTGGCGGCTTCGGTACGAGACCCATGATGGATAAGGAGGTAACACTTTTCCCGCATCCACTTTCCCCGACAATCCCGAGCACCTCCCCTTCGTTCACATGAAAACTAACTCCATCGACTGCAGGAACTTCTCCATCATCCGTAAAAAAGGAGGTCCTCAAATCTTCCACTTTCAGTAAAGGACGCTGTTCGCTCATTCAAATCCTCCTCTTCGAAACTATCTCTCTTTTCTTAATTGTGTTTATTTTCTAAATTTTATATGTCTCTTATTATACAAGATGTTACAAATGTTGCAATCCATTTTCAGAATTTTTCTGCAAGAAGTCGATATTCCCATTTCATTTCAATATATGACCAATTAACCCTTTCATTCCTTCCATATAAAGTTATTTAGTCCTACTTTTTTCACGTCGCACCTGAAATAAGTTTGATATGTATTTTGGGAAAACAAAAAAAGTCATGACATTTATCACAGAAATCGTGATATGTCATGACTTTCATTGTTATTGGTCAAGCTGTTGCACTTGGAAGAGTTTGTAGTAGTGACCTTGCTTCTTCATTAAATCTTCGTGTGTCCCCATTTCGACAACTTCCCCATGCTCCATGTGGATGATCCGGTCCGCATGAGTGATCGTGGAGAGTCGATGGGCCACGATAAAGGTCGTTCGGTCTTTTGCCAGGACTTCAAGGGATTCCTGGATGAGGTGTTCACTTTCTAAATCAAGGGCAGATGTCGCTTCATCCAGGATGAGGATCGGCGGATTCTTCAGGAATACCCTTGCAATCGCCACCCTTTGCTTCTGACCACCTGACAGCTTCACGCCACGCTCCCCTACGCGGGTATCGTAGCCTTGGGGCAATTTCATAATGAAGTCATGAGCATTCGCCGCTTTCGCCGCCTCGATGACCTCTTCATCCGTCGCTTCGGGATTACCGAACTTAATATTCATCTTGACGGACTCACTAAAGAGGATATTATCCTGCAGTACCATTCCGATGTTGTCCCGCAAAGATCTGACCTGGAACTTCCTGATGTCCGTACCGTCTAAAAGGATTTCCCCTTCGGTAACGTCATAGAAGCGGGGTATCAGACTGACGAAGGATGATTTACCCCCGCCGCTCATACCGACCAGCGCAACGGTTTCCCCCGTCTTAATATCCAGGTTGAGATTCCGGAGCACTCTCTCTTCATCCGATTCATATCGAAAAGAGACATTGTTGAACTGGATATCCCCCTGTACATTTTCACACGGAACCGCGCCGGGCTCATCATCGATATCATACTTTTCATCCATGAATTCAAAGACACGATCCATGGAAGCAATCGATTGAGTCAGTGTTGTAGATGAGTTCACCAGTCGTCTGAGCGGGCCATACAGGCGGTCGATATACGCAATGAAGGCAGCCATCGTACCAATGGTAAGGTCTCCATTGATCACTTGCAGCCCGGCATAACCTATGATGATCAATGGTGAGATATCCGTGATCGTATTGACGACCGCGAACGCCTTTGCATTCCAGCTTGTCTGCTTTAATGCCTTCGTCAGGAAATTATGATTCTGATCCTGGAATTGCTTCTGTTCATAATCTTCAACAGCAAAGCTCTTGATGACAGCCATTCCCTGGACCCGCTCATGCAAATGACTTTGAACTTCTGCAAGGGCCTGGGAACGATCTCTCGTCAAGCCCCTTAACCTTCCGAAGAAATAACGGACACTGAAGGCGTAGAATGGAAAAGCGATGAGCGACACAAGTGTGAGCGAAACATCCATCGTGAACATGATGGACAGGGCGATCACAATGGTGGCCGCATCCAGCCAAAGATTCATCAGCCCGGTGATGACGAAATTCTTCGTCTGCTCCACGTCATTGATGACCCTTGATATGACTTCCCCCGCCCTGGTATTCGAATAATACTTAAAGCTGAGTCTCTGAATATGCGAGAATAGATAATCCCTCAAATCATACAGGATCTTGTTGCCTGTCCACTGTGCAAAGTACTGTCTGTAATACTCAACAGGCGGCCGTACGAGAAGGAACAGGACAAGCATGATTCCCATGATCATGAGTAGCTGACTTGTCTTCTCATCGGCTGTCAGTCCTTTAGCCCCGACGATATCATCAATGACATATTTGATTAATACGGGGATCAATAAAGGGATGGTGAATTTAATGATGCCTATGAATAATGTACCTATGATCTGCCATTTATAAGGTTTGACAAACTGAAGGTACCGTTTGATACTGTCCAAGTGATTACTCCTTTCTAAGGTGTATGCGTTTAGTTTACCCCAATAAAAAGGGGTGACCCTGTACGGAAAGAAGCAATGCAGCTCCTCCTGATCTCATGATCGATCAGGAGAAGGTTGCTCCTTACCGGGTCAGCCCTTTTACACTTATACAACTTTCCTGAAATTAAAGTTACCCTCTGTGCGTCAAATAACGCTCGTACCAAATATCGATAAAGTCCGGGGCGAACGGCCCTTTCCTTTGTCTGATCCAGCGGACAAGCTTGTCGACATTCCGCTTAAGGATATGATCGATCACATCCGGGTAACCGTACAGCTTTCGATGAGCTTCATACTCATCTTCATCGAGCAGTGTATATGTCATGTCGGGAAACACTTTGATATCCAAGTCGTAATCGATATACTTGATTGCCTCATGATCATATACAAATGGTGAGCTTAAATTACAATAATAATAAATACCGTCCTCACGAATCATACAAATAATGTTAAACCATAGCTCAGAATGGAAATAGCAGATGGCCGGCTCTCGTGTCATCCACGTCCTTCCGTCTGACTCCGTCACCATCGTCCGGTCATTTCCACCGATGATCTGATTGGTCGTCCCTTTCAGGATCGTCGTCTCATTCCAGATGCGGTGAATGTTTCCATCATGCTTGAAGCTATGTATTTGTACAGATTTTCCTTCAGTGGGAACCGCCATCGTATCCCCTTCTTTCATTTCAGAATTACCTTTATATATGGTTGTCTATTTTATCATTATAACGTTTCCTCAGAAAATTTAAAACAAAAGGGCTATCCTTAAAGAAAATATCCTTTAAGAATGGCCCGAATTTGATCTTTACTGGGGTCTAATATAGAAATGGCAGTGGAACTCCTCCTGATTTTATGATGTAACACCGCTTTGTTCCTTTTGATAGGAACGGATCACTTCATCGGTCTGCTCCTGGAAGGTTTTCTGGATTTCCCTGAGATCCTTCTTCTTCCTGAGTATTTCCTTCTGTATCGATTCTATCTTTGTCATCTCCTGAAGCTCGATCAATTCCTCCTCCAACGCCTGGCAACGCTCTATCTCGGACTGAAGATATAACAACTTATCCATTGTCTCCAATTGCACAGTAACCAACTCATTAAAACGCTGCTGCATCACTTCGACCAACTCCTCTAAACAAGCTCTCCTAACACATTCTCCCTTCAGTGCACAAACCCTTTGACTTTTTCTGTCACAATCGTGGAAGTTTTGTCGATGGAGGGACGGACCTCCATTTTTAGAGGTTATATGGAGTAGAAGTGTTGTTATATAAGGATTTGTATGATTATGAGTGTTGTTTTGAGAGGTCCGTCCCTTAAAAATGAAAAAGCACCCATCGAAATGGGTGCTTTTTCTGTCAAGAACAATGAAATTATTGTTGTTGACCGTATTTTCCAGAAGCTTTCGCTTTGTTAGCTTCTGCTTGTTGGTTTTGTTGCTTTACGTGTTGTGCAGCAGTTGTTTCTGAAGCGAACTCAGTACCGAATTGTTGCTGAGCTCCTGCAGATTGAGCGTTTTGTTGTTTCACTTGTTGAACGTTTGTACCAGATTGAGTTTTGTTTGGTTGTTTTGCCATTGTAATCACCTCCACGCTTATTAAGATAACCAAGCGTGGATTTCACTATACGATAAATTTCAGGAAAAACATTCCATCAAACAAGAAGCGAACGACCACCGTCAACGATGATGGTTTGACCCCTGATCATGGAAGAATCGTCTGAAACGAGGAACATGACTGACTTCACAAGATCATCGATTTCGACCATGCGTCCTGCAGGTGTTTTGCTGCGGGCATCCTCAAGGAGCTCTTCACGATTAGGGAAGTGTTTGAGTGCGTCCGTGTCGATTGCGCCGCCTGATACGGCATTTACAATAATGTCACGTGGTGCAAGCTCAACGGCAAGATAGCGCGTCAATGCTTCCACGGCAGCTTTCGAAACCCCTACCGTCGTGTAATTATCCAAATAACGGATGGATCCCAAAGAGCTGATGCTCACGATGCGTCCGCCCTTGTCCATTAATTTGGCTGCTTCCTGTGCACAGAATAATAGAGCTTTACTGTTAATATTCATCGTCCAGTCCCAATGAGACTCTTCAAGCTCCATGACAGGACGTAATACTCCTGAAGCCGCGTTGCTTACCAATACATCCAACCGGCCGAACTCTTCTTTGATTTGTTCGAACATTGATTTGATTTTTTCGACATCCCCGACATTCGCACGGACCACAAATGCTTTACGTCCAAGCTTTTCAACTTGTTCAGCCGTCTCAAGTGCACCTTTTTTACTTCTGGCATAATTGACGACGATGTCGTACCCTTTTTCTGCAAGCTGGATGGCGATTTCCCTTCCAAGACCGCGGCTGCTTCCTGTTACTAATGCTACTTTTTGACTCATATTACTTCATCCTTTCAATTTCATTTTTCCAATTGGTCCAAAGCATAAAGCGCCCCTGAACACGCAAACTAATAAGAACATATCAGTTAAATGGAGGAATGAGTTATGTATGTAGGCAGAGATATGACCGAGCTTTCAATGATACCGAAAGATGAGTGGAAGAAAAGCGAGCTTGCTTTCTTTCACCATTCACTACAACAAATAGTACCTTATTTGAATGCAGAAGGACAATCGATTCACCGGGAAATTATCGAAGAAATCGAAAACCGCGGCGGAATGAAGCGCGGCGAAGCGGATTATACTCATGGCACGAAGATCAGTTACGACTGACATAAAGGAGCAGCGTGTCCCGCTGCTCCTTTCTATTTCTGCAGTATCCCTGCTCCCGTTTCCTGCCAGATTTTCTGATGTGAGACAGGAAAAGCATACTTTTCCATTTCGAATGGAGTAACGGCAATCAGTTCGCTTCCTTCTAAAGTACTGCTGTCTACAGATCCGACAAACACTTCGATATCCCAAACGATATGGGAGAAGATATGCTGTATCTTTGTGACAACTCCGGCCTTTAAAGAGCAATCCACTCCATACTCTTCTTCCATGAGTTGGAGCAATTGCTTCCGTCCGCTGCTTGCATTTCCGACTTCAAAATTAGGGAATTCCCATAAATTAGCGAGCAGTCCCTTCCCGGGGCGTTTATGGATCAACACCCGATCATCTTCCGTAAACAGGACCGCTGCCGCCATATTAAGCTTGCGGGCGGATTTTTTCTTCGATTTAATCGGAAGTTCCGTCTGAACACCTTCTTCAAAAGCCTGACAGTGCTCACGTACGGGGCAAAGCAGACAGGATGGGGATGTCGGTGTACAGATCAGAGCACCGAGCTCCATCAAAGCCTGGTTGAAAAAGGAGGGGTTTTCTTTTGAAATCAGCTCCCTCACTGCTTCTTCAAACACTTTTCTGGATGAAGGCTTGGCGATATCAAGCCAAATGGACAAAATACGTGAAAATACCCTCATCACATTTCCGTCTACGGCAGGCTCGGGCTTGCTGTAAGCAATACTTAAAATCGCACCCGCTGTGTAAGGACCGACACCTTTTAAAGAAGAAATTTCTTTTGGTGTATCCGGAACGATTCCTTCATACTTTTCATTCACTTCTTTTACGGCTGTTTGCAGATTCCTGACTCTCGAATAATAACCGAGGCCTTCCCACGCTTTCAGGACATCCTCCTCATCTGCAGAGGCAAGGGCAGCTATGGAAGGAAATTTCTCGATGAATCGGTTAAAATAAGGGATAACCGTATCCACCCTTGTTTGCTGAAGCATGATTTCTGACACCCATACTTTATATGGGTCTTGATCCTTCCTCCATGGCAGATCCCGTTGTTCTCTTGAAAACCATGAAATCAAATCTATCTGAAATTCCTCACGGTTTATGGTCTGTAAGTGTTTCAGTGGCTCATCTTTCAATTTTGTACCTCCAGGATGTTAATTGTTGCATTGAATAGGGAATAAATAATTAGTACTCTGTTTTTAAACATATAAGGTTTATTTCTTGTAACCCACCGCAAATACATTCATCCAATAATCCAAATAATAAATGACGGCGGGACATCCGTAAACGTTTTAACGCATGAAAATGGGATTCTGTCGGAACCACAAAGGTTTCGATATAGCGATTCGAATCATCTTCAGCCTTCTCCCAATGGAAGTTGAGAGCATCATATTGTGGTAATGACTCTGCGATATCGGTCATAATTTGCTTATATCGAGGCTTTAAATTCTGCTTGATTTCGTATTCCAAATGTATATGCAAAGTGTTTTTCATTGAAATAATCTCCTTTTAACCATATCATGTTCACCAATGAAACGTTATAAACAAATCTTAGAAATGCGAGCCAAGGGAGGACTTTTTTTGGATACAGGCACTCATATCGTCATGGGCTTCGCTCTCGGGGGATTGGCCACATTAGATCCCGTCGTAGCTGAAAGCGCAGCCACTTCTCAAAGTGTGTTGGTCGCAGCCGTGATCGGCTCTCAAATTCCTGACATCGATACCGTATTGAAATTGCGTAATAATGCGGTTTATATTCGTCACCACCGGGGGGCGACCCACAGTATTCCTGCGGTCGTTCTCTGGCCACTCTTAATTGTTGCTTGTCTTTATCCTTTTTTTCCAGGTGCCGATTTGCTTCATCTATGGATTTGGACATTTGTGGCCGTATTCCTCCATGTATTTGTCGACATTTTCAACGCATATGGGACCCAGGCCATCAGGCCGATCTCGTCGAAATGGGTCGCTTTAGGAGTCATCAACACGTTTGATGCGATCATATTCGCCATACATGTAGTCGGATTGATTTTGTGGGGTCTGGGTTTACCTCCGGGAAAAACCTTTTTGGTCATGTACATTGTCATTTTTGCTTACTATGTATTGAGATTCCAGGTTCAAAAAGCCGTGAAAAATGCGGTGAAGCGAAGGATTCCCCAAGCTGAAAAGATCATCGTTTCACCGACGATCCGATTTTTCCAGTGGCGCCTTGCGATCGTTACGAAGGAGCATTATTATGTGGCACGGGCATTCAGGCGGTCGATCACGATCTTTGATAAATTCGAGCGCGTGGAACTACCTGACAGTCCGATCATCAACGCTGCGAAAAAAGATAAGAATCTGGCTGCCTTCCTCTCCTTTTCCCCTGTTTACCGCTGGGAAGTGGATGAGTACGATGACCATTATGAAGTCCGCTTCATCGATCTGCGATATCGAAATGACGGACATTACCCATTTGTGGCCCTTGTGCAGCTCGACAAAGACCTGAACATCGTCAGCTCCTACACAGGATGGGTCTTCAGCGAAGAAAAACTCCGCTCAAAAGTCGACATCGACATTTTAATTGATTAAAGCATTGAGGGACGGACCTTTAAAAGGTCCGTCCCTCATTACTTTAATGTACTAAACCATCATCTTCTTTATCATCAATCAGATGTTTGTATTTCGGGTTTTGTGCAGCGAATTCATGGATGTGCTCACCGTATGTATTGACCCATTGTCGGACGACTTTCTCCGTCACTGCTTTTCCTTTGTAATCGTAACCTGCTTTCGCGTATGTCGCTTCGAAATCTTCCCATACAAGTTCAATCCAAGTCCTCGCTTTTTCATACGAAAGCTTATTATTTTTTTCAATTAGCAATTGTGTTAATTCGTGGAATGTTGACTCCATTTTGTCTCCTCCTTTTCCATATATTTAGTTTGTACTTTTATGATAATGTCGACCATTTCTCCCATACTAAGAGTACGTGGTTAAGCTTAGTTGTGAATCTTTGCTTCTTCACGGTATAAGTCAGTACATTTCACCTTTTAGGAGGCACATTATGCGAAATAAATCGACAGGGTTCCCCAACATGAACAACAATAAATTTGAAGGTGAACCGAGAGCAAAGGCGGAATATGCATCTAAAAGGGCTAACGGCACCATCAACACCCATCCTCAAGAACGCATGAAATCTTCTGGACAAAGAGATCACGACTCACTTTAATACAGTGAAATTTGATTAGGGGGTAGTCACGATGGCAAACATGAAAAACAACTTCTACCGAAATAAGTACAGCAGTCCATTTAACAAGGCATTCTACAATCCGAAGCATGCCCATTCTCAGGCAAATGGACAAACCACACAAACTCAAGACTTAATCATTCTGGAAAACCAGACACGTAAGCGTTCCTAGATCTTCCGAGGTCCGTCCCTCTTGACGGACCTCTCTTTTTTTTCTGCTGCTAAAAGGGAAATGGGTAAAGCTTCTTCTTTTCCGTCTCCCCCAAGGCGATATCCCCAGGCGAATACTCCATTCAGATAGTCCACTTTGAAATAAGTGCCCGGATCTCCTTCAATCCCATAAATCCCGCCAGGCTTATAAGCATCTGGATCCATCAGATAAGCCTGCGCCATAAGGGCCTTTCGCTCCAATACAGCAAACTCATTCACAATCCCCAACTGCTCAGCCTTTCTGGCCTTCTCCTTCAACGAAGCAATCTCCTGCCTCAACTCATGCTCCGTCATCTCACTATATCTTCTCTCTTGTTCCATTCTCATCACCTCTACTAATAGTAGTATAGAGAAAATGATACAATAAGAAAAGCGCAAGCGGCTTGGTCAGCCCCGACAAGCATTTCCGAGCAAGCAGATGAGGGCGCTTTTTGCCCTCAACTGCTTGATTGGAAATGACCTCGAGGGGCTAGCCACTGGAGCTGGACAATAAGAAAAGCGGAGACGACTGGTCAGGCCCGACAAGCATTTCCGAGCAAGCAGATGAGGGCGCTCTATGCCCTCAAATGCTTGATTGGAAATGACCTCGAGGGACTAGGAGTCGGAGCTGGACAATAAGAAAAGCGGAGGGGCTTTGCCTTATGACCTCGAGCCTCTAAGCCCCGGAGCTGGACAAAGAAAAGCACTAGCGGCTTGATCAGCCCCGACAAGCATAAGAAAGGATGATTAATCATGAATACAGCCCTCATTACAGGCGGAGGCTCAGGCCTCGGGAAAGAATTGGGGAAGCTCCTTAGCCAGCAAGGATATCATATCTTCCTGCTGGGTCGAACAGAAGACCGTTTAAAGGAAGCTGGAACAGAAATTGAAAACATTGGCGGACAGGTTTCATTTGTCACGTTGGATATACGCTCAGCTCATGACATTCATCAATTCAGCAGGAATCACCTTAATGATCTTAATGTTGAATTACTCATACATAACGCAGGCGTGGGCTATTTCGGTCCTTTCGAGGATTCAAGTGACGATGAGTTGATCAGTATGTTTGAAACCAATGCCCTA
Source organism: Bacillus sp. es.034 (assembly GCF_002563655.1). Classification (GTDB taxonomy): domain Bacteria; phylum Bacillota; class Bacilli; order Bacillales; family Bacillaceae_B; genus Rossellomorea. The sequence goes on from NZ_PDIY01000001.1 coordinate 4,046,528, forward strand.
GGGCCAATCCGGTTAACGAAGGCACTGCTGCCTCAACTGGAGCAGGAAAGCACGATCATCAATATCATCTCTACTGCCGGCCTCAGAGGAAAGAAAAACGAGTCCCTATATGTAGCAAGCAAATTCGCTCTGAGAGGTTTCGGGGAAAGCCTTCAAAGGGAATACGAAGCCACGGACCTTCGCATCGTGAATGCTTATATGGGTGGAATGGATACTCCATTCTGGGAAAACAGTGATCATATTAGTGACACGTCAAGGCTTCGCTCTCCTAAAGAAGTAGCAGAGACGATCGTAAATGAATATCAGGAAAAAGATGAAATCGTCATCGAATCAAAAAAATAAACATCAAAAGGCAGCCTTCTGGTATAGAAGGCTGCCTTGATTTAAGGAGCAAACGGAAAAAACATAAAGGCCACGAAAAATAATAGCATAGGGACCAAAAACAATGCGAATACATCAATGACCACGACAAAGGCGATCCATACCCAGCGGATGCCATCCTTTCGTTTTAAAAACTGCTGAATCATCCTGATATTGACCAGAATCAAGATGATTGCCACTCCGAGAAGAAAAAATGGCACGACCCATTTCCCCATACCCTCAGCAAATCCCTGGTTGTACCACTCCTGCCTGCCTAATGAATAGAAGTCCGTTTGCACTTTAATCATCAATTCACCTATGAGAAATAGGAGGGCAGAACCAATCACTATTCCTCCGGCGTAAAGCTTGAATTTCCTCCCTGTCCCAATGAGAAGTGGCAGGGTAACAACAACAAACAGGATCGCAACAATTTCCACTGAACTCTTCCTTTCCCCATCCCTTTAATAATGAACAAAATCACTCTTCATTTTCTTTTAATTCTTCCAACAGCCTTTCAATGTCTTCCATTGAAAATCCTTTTCGATACAGCGTTTGTTTCATTTTCTGTACATACTCATATCCATCATATTTTGAACTGAGTTTTCTGTGTGCCTTCAACCCCTGATGATAAACCGCATCCCATCTCTCATCATCATCCCGTTCGGATTCGACCGTTTCCCATACGATTTTCATGACTGAGCCCGGATACCCTTTCCTCATCATGTTTTGTTCAACCTTCTGCTTGGCAATCATCTTGGAATCTTTACGATATTTATGAAGGAGCTTTTCTGTCAGGGCGACGGCTTTTTCTACCTGCTTTTCTTGTGTGAAAGCGGCCAGGGCTTCTTCAATATGGGAATCCCCTACGCCCTTTCTCCTTAATTCCCCACGGATCCAAGTCGGGCCCTTGTCAGCCGTATTCATCTGGGTACCGACAAACGCGTGGGCGAATTCTAAATCATTGATGTATTTAATCTCATTTAATTTATGAATGACTTCCTGAATGACCCCTTCCTCCGGGTCTCCTTCCTGGAGGTGATCACGGATTTCCTTTTCCGTTCTCATCCGGTAAGCCAGATATTGAATGGCTTTATTAAATGCTTTTTTGACATCGTCTTCATATTGGAGCTCCGAAATTTCGAGCTCATCCACCTCCAGCCCTTTTCTGAGCTGAAACTTAGCAAGCACCGCTTCATCGACACTGAAAGAATATTTTCCATCTATAAATAAATTGTAACGCTCATCGTTCTTCACTTGCTTCGTTATTTTCGTAATCTTACCCATATTTTCCACCTCCTTTTAATCCTAACACATTCAACATATGTTTTTTATTCTGAAGATAGGTAAAATAATAAGTATAACTGGAGGGATGATGATGAAGATTGCCATAACAGGTGGAACAGGTTTTGTCGGCAAGGCTCTGACTGAAGAACTTCTCAACCACCAACATGAAGTGATGATCCTGACCCGAAATCCGGATAAATACAATGCTCGGCCAGGTGTGACGTATGTGAAATGGCTATCCGATGGGGCAAGACCCGAAGAGGAGCTCGAAGGAATTCACTCCTTCATTAATCTTGCGGGAGAGTCCATCAATAGCGGAAGATGGACCGAAGAACGCAAGAAACGGATCATCAACAGCCGGATCAACTCAACCCGGGAAGTCATCAATATCATAAAAGCATTGAAAGAGAAGCCCGCCTGCCTTATCAATGCAAGCGCAATCGGCTATTACCCCTCTTCCAAGACGAATACGTATACGGAATCCTCAACCGAAACTGCAGACAATTTCCTGGGAGAAACCGTTCAAATATGGGAAAAGGAGGCAGCCAAAGCCACCCAAATCGGCATTAGGGTAGCCTTTACGCGATTCGGCATCATTCTCGGCAAGGAGGAAGGCGCCCTTCCACGGATCGCCCTTCCCTATAAAATGTTTGTCGGGGGGACTGTTGGGTCTGGTGAACAGTGGATGGCGTGGGTTCATATTAAAGATATTGCGCGGGCCGTGCATTTTGTAGCCGAAACAGAGGGGATTGCAGGACCTGTTAATGTCACCGCTCCTTCTCCCGTCACTATGAAAGAATTCGGAAAAACACTCGGGACAGTCATTGAGAGACCCCACTGGATACCGGTCCCATCCCTTGCTTTAAAAGTGGCGATGGGTGAAATGAGCGCACTCGTACTGGAAGGACAAAGAGTCTTACCGGCTGTCCTCTCAGAACACGGTTTTCAATTTCAATTTCCGGAATTGAAAAGTGCCCTCATGGATATTTATAAGTAAGTCACAGGTATGTCCCTTTCTTTTAACGGCAAAAATAGAAGTAATCTTGAAAAGAAGGGATGTACATAGAAATGGATAATAAGAAAAAGAAAGACAAAAACAAGTCGGTTCTATCAAGTGCTCAGGAAGTAACGTACTCAAGGGAGTTCAAAGCAGCAGATCGTGCAGGCGGTTTCAGTTCCAAAGCCCACAGATAGACAATTATTACCTAACTAAAAGCCCTTACTTTGAAGAAAGATAAAGGTACAGGTCCCAAAGGGATCCTGTACCTTTATTTTTTAACCAAAAGGGGATGTTGATATTGGGAAGATCACGCGGCCATAGCAAAAGAGGAAACAAAAACAGCCTGCCACAAACACCCGCTCAGCTCAAATCTGACGGTGTTGACGAAGAGTTCTCACGAGAACTTGCCGACCAGGCAGATATGGAAGCACAAGCCCGGGCGAACTCTGCAAACCAGCGGACACGGGTGAAGAAAAACCAATAGTGAATCCCGTTAGTTAAAAAGTCGGGTTTGAGGAATTCAGCTTTAAAAGAGCCCCACGCTGTGACAGCATGGGGCTCTTTTCATATCCTAAACGTTCACACGACAATTGCCTTCTTGTGCTTTCTGTCATGTTGGGTGATCATCTGTTTCAAGTAGGGAATCACCCAATGGTCAGCTCCCCAGTAGTAGGCTCCTCTACCTGCAAAGAGTAGGATGATGGCCGCTGTGTAAAGGATGGGGTTCGTGCTGACAGTCCCCGCCAGTAAGAAATTCAGGTTCATAAATGCACCTGCGAGAAGAGTCGGAATGGTCATGAATCCAATAATCAACCCTACACCTACCAACATTTCTCCCCAAGGAATCAAGACATTGAACAGTTCTACGTTCGGTAAAGCAAATCCTTCCAAGAATTCTGCATACCAGCCTTGTACGGCCGGATGATCTCCTGTCGTTAAATTCCAGCAAACCTTCACCTGTCAAAAATCAACGGGATTTTAACAGGTGAACAGCCGGTTGTCTGTAGTTAACTCTCTCGACTCAAATCAATGATCCGGATTAAATTTTCACTATCATCTTGATATATGGCATATCTTCCTGGTGGGATATCACATGGAGTTTTAATGAAATGGAGCTTTTCCTGATGTTGTTCATAATATTCATCCACGCTGTCTACGATAAAAATTCCGCCTGGTCCTAATTCCGGCTCATCATTTTCAATCATTAGTTGAATATCCGTACCCGGCAGCCTAAGGGCAATCGTATGATCTCCTTCTCTCCAAGCTTCTTCAAAGCCTAAAGTGTCACGATAATAATTGAGTAATTTTCTTAAATCAGTTACAGGATGACACAGAAATGCCAGTTTCATATACTCCACCTCAATTGATATTTTTACCAAAACATAACTTGGTTATGTATAACGTAACTTAGTTACAAATTATTGTCAATATGATATGATACATATATGAAAAATTGGATACCTGTACCAGGAAGTAAAAAGGAAACGATTATCAGATTAGCACTGGAACAATTTAAAGAGAAAGGGTATGAGGGGGTCAATATCAAGGATTTAGCGAAGGAGGCGAATATGACGACCGGGGTGATTTATCATCATTTTGGTTCGAAAGCACAGTTATATACTGTGATCAGACATGATGTTGAACAGCGAATTATAGACCGGATGGAAGGGGCAGCAGACACCGTCATCGATCCCGTCAGAAAACTAGAAACTGCCTTGTTAGCAGGGCTCGATGCCACCATTAAGTTAAACGTTTGCCTACTATTAAGTGAGGAAAATCCCCATTCAATTGATAAAATAGAAGAATTTGTACTTCATCTTCTTGAAGAAACCATCACAGGACTGGAATTCATTGTCCTTCCTTCCTGGCGTTCTATATTAGAAGCTGTAGAAAATAATAAAATTGACCAAGATCATGGAAGGAAGCTATTAATATGGCTTTTTCACAAAAAGATGTAAAAGTGTCGCCCGCCTCTTTTACATCACCAAACTAAAAACAGAAACTTTCTAATTTCCCACACGTATTACATAATAGAGATAGATATCCGTTTACGGGGGATGAAATGATGAAGTCAGAGAACAAGCTTTGGAGAATGTGGAAGGTATTATCACTCGCCTTATCGATCGTGGTCAGGGTCTACTGGTACCGGCTGCGGGGTAAGTCCCAATGGGAAAAAGAAAAGCTTTGGGAACAAATCGGGAAAGAGTTTAAGGAAACCCTTTTTGAACTGAATGGCGTGTTGATCAAAGTTGGACAACTGTTAAGTATACGGGAGGATCTGCTTCCGAAAGGGTTCATCAATCAAATTCAGGACTTGGTTGACCATGTACCTCCTTCACCTTGGGAGAAAATTGAATCGGTTCTTGAACGGGAATGGGATGCTACCGTTACTACCAAAGTCAAGAGCATCGACCAGGAAGCCATCGCTTCCGCTTCCATCGGGGAAGTGTACAAAGCGACACTGCTTGATGGCACGCAAGCGGCCATCAAAGTGCAGCGACCGGAGATCCCTTCACTTGTGAAGACTGATTTCCGCACGTTGTCCATCATCATCTGGTTTGCCCGGCATTTTGCTCCCATGCCAAAAGGGTTCATTAATTTTAAGATGCTATATAGAGAATTGAAACAGGTCATCGAGCAGGAGCTCGACTTTTCCAAAGAAATGAATACTGCCATTACTTTTAAACAGAGGTTTAAAGATCATGCCAATGTGAAGATCCCGACTATGTACCCTGAGCTCTGTACAGATAAAGTATTGGTGATGGAATGGGTCGATGGGGTTCGATTGAATGACAGGAAAGCGATTGAGTTGTATGGACTGAATGGCCAGAAGCTTGCACAGGAACTATTCCGACTCTTCCTCCCTCAGTGGCTCGAGCCCGGGTTCTTCCATGCCGATCCCCATGCCGGGAACATCCTGCTTCAGCCGGACGGTACTTTCGTTTTATTGGATTACGGAATGATCGGGGAAATTTCAAAAAGGGATTCAGCCCATTTCCAAGATCTCCTCGAAGGGGTTCTTCTAAAGAATTTCCGGAAAGCATCGGAAGCCCTTGCCGAATTGGGGTTCCTGCTTCCAGACGCCAGTCCGAAGACGATTGAGCCTGTGCTAAAGGAATTTGTCACTCTGGACATGGAGCAGTTTAAACAAATGGACCTGATATCAGTAAAGAAGGAAATCAACGAAATGGTGAAATCACTTCCTGTGCAGGTTCCGACCCGCTTTATCTTTTTAGGGCGATCCTTCGCCACCATTGAAGGGCTTGTTCACACTTTGAGCCCGAATGAGGAAACCCTTGATGTCGTTAAACCTGCCTTTATGGATTGGGTGAAAGATGGGAACACGAACAAATGGGAGCTTCTTATGAAATGGATCAGCGCCCAACCTCTTTTTCAGACCGTTCAGAAAGTACGGCAGTTGTTGGATATACCGGAAAAAGCACTGGAACAAAAGGATCACCATCAGCTAAACGGGTTTCAATTTAAACTATTCGAAAGTCAAAAGAAGCAGGCTTTTGTCCTTTTGCTTGCAGGGTGCATCGGGGGATTCACAGGACTTGCGCTCGGTATGGAGCTCATCTGGCAAGGAGGCTTTGCACTTGCAGGATTCGGTGTTGCCGGGTACTGGGTTATTGCCACAAGGCAAAGAAAATGGTTGAAGAAATTGAAGAATGGTCAACTGCATTGAATGTAAAAAGGGAACCTGTAATAAGGGTTCCCTTTTTATGGTAGAATTCAAATAGGAGGGATACAATGACAAATCGAAAAGAACCGTTCAATGATGTGACCGACCATATGTCTAAAATTGAAGGGGCACCCATGAACCAGCCCGAAAAGGAGAGTCTTCCACTCGGGATCCGGATTATCGGTTATGTAATCATTGGGTTTACAGTCCTTATGTCTTTATTTGCCCTTATTTTCGGCTTGTTAGATTGAAATTTATTCCTCTATGATTCAGGGTGATACTGATACTCCCCCAGTTCAATCCGGTTATTTCCTATAAAGTGGACCCCTTCCGCTTCCAGGGACAGCCTTTGGGTCATTTTTTGCTCCTCATCAAGAAATCCGATTTCCCCTTTGCTATTTAGAACCCTGTGCCAGGGGAGTTTATACTTTTCACTCATGGAGTGTAGAATCCTCACCACCTGCCTTGCAGCCCTGGGGCTACCCGCCAGCTCCGCAATTTGTCCGTATGTCATGACCTTTCCCGGAGGAATATTGGCTATGATGTTCACCGCTCGTTCGGTAAACGGCTTCATGCATGTTCACCTCCCCATCTTCCTCTCAATTATGTATGACCCTTATTGAAATAGGAAGTCCGGAATATAGGATATCATGTCTTCATCAAGTCACGTTCCTAGAAGATTCGCTGCCTTTATATTAAACTGTATATGAATGAAAAGAAGGACGTGATAAGAATAATGGATATTAAACTGATTGCACTGGATATGGATGGGACACTCGTCAACCATGAGGGAGAGGTATCTCCTGAAAACGAACAAGCCATTCAGCGGGCAAAGGAAAAGGGAATTCATGTTGTACTGAGTACCGGACGCTCTCTTTTTACATGCAGGGACATTTCAGATGAGCTTGGTCGTTCATCTTACCTTGTCACCGTGAATGGCGGGGAAATCTACGATCATGAATACAATCTTGTAGACCGTATTCCCCTTGATATTGATCTTGTAAAGCAACTATGGGCGCTTAAAGAAGAGCATGATGTATATTTCTGGTCTTCCACTAGCCAAGGCTTATTCAATAGCAGGAAACCTTTTGACCGGGATATCGAATCTTATAATTGGCTGAAGTTTGGCTTTGATATCCAGGATGATGATGTCCGCAAAGTCCTGATGGACGAACTGGTGAAGAATGAAGCACTTGAAATTACGAATTCCTCACCCACCAACATCGAAATCAATCCAGCAGGGGTCAATAAGGCGGCTGCCCTGGTGAAGGTGTGTAAATGGCTGGATCTTTCAATGGATCAAGTCATGGCTGTCGGTGACAGTATGAATGACATCGCGATGATCCGTGAAGCAGGATTCGGTGTGGCCATGGGCAACGCCCAGGAAGCAGTGAAAGAAGCAGCGGACTGGGTGACAGGGATCAATACTGAACACGGTGTCGCTCAGGCAATCGATAAAGTATTGAAGGAAATGAACTGACTAGTGTAAAAGTGCCTGATTCTCTATTGAATCAGGCACTTTCTCTTTCTACCGGGTCTATTCCTTTCCTGTTACGTCAATACTAATGGAAAAAACAAGGATTGTACCCTATTATGTACCTCATACTGATTGTTGTCGTCTATTTACTTTTCGCAAAGTTCTTTATTGATTGGAAACGCTGGAAGGATTATTATCCAACGGTGCAATTTTATATTATCTGTAACCTCACGTATAACGTGATTTTTTATAATCACAGTCTATGGGAGTATAAGGCCGTGACGTTAGACTGGCTGAATCATACGATGATCGATTTTGTTTTTACCTTCTTCATCATTCCAGTGGTGATCATGATCTATCTCCGTTATTTCCCCTATCGGAAAAAGAAGATTATTTACGTCTCAAGCTGGATCGTGTACTTTACATTTCTCGAGTACTTATTTCATAAAAAAGGGCTTTTCCTTTATGAAAATGGCTGGAATTTAGGATGGTCTGCTGTATTTAACATCATCATGTTTACCATTTTGGGGTTGCATCACAAAAAACCCCTGCTTGCACTCATCCTTTCTGTTCCCATCATCGGTATCCTTCTGTTGATCTTCCATCCATCTTTTCATGAATTAAAGTGAGGGTGTTTTGATGACTTCCTTTTCCACACCTGTTTTTATAATCTTGATTCTCGGCGTATATATAGCGATGGCCATTTATATCGCAAGGTTGAAACGAAAAGGATAAAGAAAAGAAGCACCCCATTCCGGATGCTCCTTTCTCTTTTTATTTTACGATAATCTCATCATTTTCAACTGATACGGTCAGTCCCGTTACGCCTTCTTCATCAAGTAGGAAGTCGGCAATCTTATCTTCCACTCTTTCCTGGATCACCCGGCGCAATGGTCTTGCACCAAATTCAGGGTGATATCCGAGTTCCACGAGTTTGCGCTTCGCTTCTCCTTCAATTTTCACGGTAATTCCCTGCTCCTTGAGCTCAGCCTGCAACTCATTCAGCATCAGATCAAGAATGTGCAGCAGCTCAGCCTTTTCTAGAGATTCGAATTCAATGATACTATCGAATCGGTTCAGGAATTCCGGTTTAAAGTAGGCACCCAGCGATTGAAGAATATTCGTTTCTTTAATGGCATCTGTGCCTCCGGTATTGAAACCTACGACGGCTTCCTTCTTATCCGTCACCCCGGCGTTGCTTGTCATGATGATCACGGTTTCTTTGAAGCTCACCGTTCTGCCCTGACTATCCGTAAGACGGCCGTCTTCAAGAATTTGCAGGAACATATGCTGAACATCCGGGTGTGCTTTTTCAATTTCATCCAAGAGTATGATGGAGTACGGATTTCTTCTTACTTTCTCAGTCAGTTGACCGGATTCTTCATGACCCACATAGCCAGGAGGGGATCCGATCAGTTTAGACACAGAGTGTTTCTCCATATACTCACTCATATCAAGTCGGAGCATGGAATCTTTAGATCCAAACAACTCTTCAGCCAATGTCTTCGTTAATTCCGTTTTCCCGACACCCGTCGGTCCGACAAATAGGAATGTTCCGATCGGACGGTGCTTTGCTTTCAAGCCTGCCCGGCTTCGTCGGATGGCTTTCGCCACTTTTTTCACGGCTTCATCCTGTCCGATCACTTTATGAGCAAGATTTTCTTCAAGGGATTTCATCCGCTTACGATCATCACTTTGAAGCTTTCCAACAGGAATGCCTGTTTTGGTCTCAATGATTGCCTGGATCAGGTCCTTTTCTACAAGTGCCTTTGAATCAAAGGATTCCTGCCCAAGCTGTTTCTCCAGGGACGCTTCCTCATCCCTCAGGATTGCTGCCTGCTCATAATTTTCTTCTTTCGTTGCTTGCTCTTTCTTCACTCTTACTTCATGTAATTTTTTGTGTATGGCCGTTTTATCCTTGCCTTCAGATAGAAGGTTCACTTTTGAACCTGCCTCATCCATGAGATCAATCGCTTTATCCGGCAGGAATCGGTCCTGAATATAACGATGTGACAATTTCACACAAGCCTCGATGCTCTCATCAGTAAATTTCACTCCATGATAGTCTTCATAGCGGCTTTTTAAACCTTTGAGAATTTCAATGGCTTCTTCCAGAGTAGGCTCATTGACCAAAACCTGCTGGAAACGACGTTCGAGTGCCGCATCTTTTTCGATTTGACGATACTCTTTAAGGGTTGTCGCCCCAATCACCTGCAGTTCACCGCGGGCAAGCGCCGGTTTTAAAATATTCCCTGCATCCATGGATCCTTCTGCAGAACCTGCTCCCACCAATTGATGGATCTCATCGATGAACAGCATGACGTTCTCACGATTTTGCAATTCACTGATGATGGCTTTCAACCGTTCCTCGAATGAACCCCGTACACCTGTACCAGCTGTCAAGGAAGCAACATCCATCACATATACTTCTTTGTTTAATAATTTTGACGGCACATCTCCTGCTACGATTTTACGTGCCAATCCTTCCGCAATGGCTGTTTTCCCGACGCCGGGCTCACCGATCAGTACCGGATTGTTTTTATTGCGGCGGTTCAGGATTTCAATCACACGATCCACTTCTTTGTCACGACCGATAACCGGATCGATCAAGCCGGCTTTAGCTGCTCCAGTGACATTACGTCCGAACTGATCGAGGATGCCGTTTCCGCCATTCCCATCTTTCGTTTGAGCTGATGAAGATGGCTGCTGTTGGCTTTGGAATCCATGGTCGGGACTTCCGCCCATGCTCATCCCTTTGAACAACTCATCAAACGGGAAGCCTCCGTGAATGCCAGAAGGGGTTTGCTGCTTTTGAAAGCAAGCAGAACACATTTTCATACTGGATTTCTTACCGTTCAGTTGCGTATACACTTCAACCGTTGCTTTATTATGATGACATACTTGGCATTTCATAAACATGACCTCCTGTTGTCTTGTTATATATATAGTGGTTTGTTAATTGGTTAATGGTTAAGGTCATTTTAGAATTTGACTATGTTTGACTTTGACTTTATTTGACCTTATAAGCATAGTATACTTTGACCTTTTTTGACTTTCAACATTTTTGCTTATGGGAATTTTTCTCAGCTCCCGCTTTCCCGTTGAGTGAAGAGTATAGTAGGGTTGGAAAGAGAAATCAACTAATTGATTTATTGATATTCCACTCCTGAAAAACACAAAAAAGCCGGCATGTTCGCCGACTCTATTAATACCAATGCTCCCAGTTGTCTTTGTAACACTCATGCTTCTTTTTATGGCATGTGCATTTTTTAATCTTCTTTAGTTCTTCCAGAATGTCTTCTAGAAGATCTTTGATGTCTTGATGCTTGTCTTTTTTACAATCATCATGGTTGTAGGATTCGGATTGTTTTTTATACATACGCTGATTCACCACCTTTTCAACCATTGGAAGAATATTCATCATATTTGCCATGGCCCCTAAGTTTCCAAATGAACCTAGTGCATCAAGAGAACTCTTACCTTGAGAACCTAACAGTCCTTTAAGGTGATCCTCATTCAGTAATGAACTTACTTTTTCCTTTGCCGTTTCCAGATCAAGTTTACTAGCATCTTCTTTTGTGTATTGGTTGATTAAATCCATAAGTCCTTCTAGTGGATTATTTTTTTCACTCATCTATTTCCCCTCCATCTTTTTGCAAGTTTCAATGTAATGGTATTCCTTGAAGACTCGTCTCCAAGGAATGATCAATCTTTAATCTTAGCTAATGGCACTAACGGCAAGTAGAACCAAAATAGCGATTCCAACAATCAATGCTGCTAGAGGGTTAATTGCAAGTAGAACTAGAAAAGCAACAATTAACAGAACTAATAGCAAGCTGTAAAAATCAAATCCGTCATGAGAATGACCTGCACCCATCCATAATCACCTCACTTATTCAGTACTTGTAAATCACCTTACATGGCTATCTTATGTATGTATTGCTAGTTTCGAATGATATAAACGTCTATTTCCTAGTAAAAAGGGCTAGCTAAACCATAAAAAAATGCTAGACCTAAACAGGTCTAACATTTCACCGTTACTATTTCGACTATCCTTATACTAATTCACGATCCCAATGACGATGTGCTGCGATGGCTGCAGTGAATTCCTCGGCGAATGACTTCATGTCTTTCCCGGTTACAACACCTGAGCCTTTCACACCTGCTTCTTCCAACCAGTGTAAACCTTCATGGGTGGCACCGATCGGTTTAAAGTGAGCATACGCTTCTTTAACAAAGTAGGTGGTATCTTGAGAGAATTTCTTATCTGCGTTTTCTCCACCTACTACGTATAGGCTATCGAATAAGACCGATTCTCCCGTTAAGAATGTATGGTCCACTTCAAGCTCTGTACCGTCATCACCTTTGCGAGTCCCCAGCTTATCACTGATGATTTCAGGCTGAACCCCTTCTTCTTTAAGAGCAGAGAGAACACGGTTCACTTCTTCTCCTTTGAAGCCATCTCCAACGATGACACCGACTTTACGGGTAGCCGGCTTTTTTTTCGTATTTTCCTGACTTAAAGCCGGTGAAGATTTCGTTACCTTCGATCCTTCTCCTTCAGGTACTTCTATATTGATTGCTTCTGCGAAACCTTTTGCCAGGTCCATACTGACGTTTGCAAACATATCGACGATCTGCTTTTGAACCGATTTGCTTTTCACTTTTCCCAGTTCAAAACTGAAGGCTTGAATGATATGCTCCTTCTCAGGTTTACTCATGCTGTTCCAGAATAGTGTCGCCTGTGAGAAGTGGTCCTTGAAGCTTTCACTTCTTGTACGTACTTTCCTGCCTTCCATCTTTTCCTGATAATGTGTGTACCCGCCTTCTTCCTTCGAAGCAGGGGCCGGTGTATTATGAGCCAGTGAATTGTTATGATAGCTCACCGGTCCTTTATTAATGGTATGACGGCCATATCCATCACGCTGGTTATTGTGGAAAGGACATACAGGTCTGTTAATCGGAAGCTCGTGGAAGTTCGGTCCCCCAAGACGGATCAATTGTGTATCCGTATAGGAGAATAAGCGCCCCTGCAACAACGGATCATTGGAGAAATCGATTCCAGGCACAACAGATCCAGGATGGAATGCAGCCTGCTCCGTTTCGGCAAATACATTGTCCACATTGCGGTTTAACGTCATTTTCCCGACGATCTTCACAGGGATTTCCTCTTCCGGCCATAATTTCGTAGGATCGAGGACATCAAAGTCAAAGTTAAACTCATCTTCCTCTTTGATGAGCTGAACACCGAGCTCATACTCCGGATAGTCCCCTCCCTCGATGGATTCGTAAAGATCCCGGCGGTGGAAATCTGGGTCTTTCCCGTTAATCTTCTGTGCTTCATCCCAAACGAGTGAGTGGGTTCCGAGTACCGGTTTCCAGTGGAATTTCACAAAGTGGGCTTTGCCTTCCTCGTTCACCAGGCGGAATGTATGGACACCGAAGCCTTCCATCATACGGAAGCTGCGGGGAATCGCCCGATCGGACATGGCCCACATCACCATATGAGCGGACTCCTGATTGTTCGCGATAAAGTCCCAGAATGTGTCGTGGGCAGAAGCAGCCTGAGGCATTTCATTATGTGGCTCAGGTTTAAGGGCATGAACAAGATCCGGGAATTTGATCGCATCCTGAATGAAGAATACGGGAATATTGTTCCCTACGAGATCATAATTCCCTTCTTCTGTATAAAATTTAGTGGCAAATCCCCGTGCATCCCGTACAGCCTCCGCAGAGCCCCTGGAGCCCGCCACTGTGGAAAAGCGTACGAATACAGGTGTCTTCGTCGACGTGTCCTGAAGAAATTTAGCCCTAGTATATTCTTTCATAGAGTCATAAAGTTCAAACTCCCCATGAGCCGCAAAACCGCGTGCATGAACAATCCGTTCAGGGATCCGTTCATGGTCGAAGTGGGTCATCTTCTCACGGAAGTGGAAATCCTCCATTATAGTAGGTCCACGCTCTCCGGCTTTCAGGGAAAACTCATCCTCTGATACCTTCAGCCCTTGATTGGTTGTAAGATGCTTTCCTTCGTCATCCACTCTATACTGTTCAAGCTGTTCATCTTTACTTTTACCATTCACCTTCGTACGACGATCGTCTCCCATTCTTTCATCCCTCTCATGTGTATTAATGTTTACTATGTAAAACATTCTGGTTATCTAGTACCCTGGATGAATTGACCTAAACATTTAGGAGCTATGATTTTTTAAATTTTTCCATTCTTTTCTTTACTGCGTAACATTGTTCTGTTAAACTGAACATACAGTAACGTAACAATGTTTTGTTGCGAAAAGAGGTGAACCCTCATGGAAACAGATCTTATTTCTAAAAAGGAAGTGCTGGAGCTGACTGGAATATCTTACGGACAGCTTTACCGCTGGAAACGAAAGAATATCATCCCTGAAAGCTGGTTCATCAAGAAATCCAGCTACACCGGTCAGGAGACGTTCTTCCCGAGGGAAAAGATGCTTGCACGGATCGATACAATCAAAGAATTGAAAGATGATTACTCCCTGGATGAGCTCTCTGATTTCTTTTCACCCAATCCAGCAAAGATCACAGTCAGTGTAGAAGAACTGTCGTCCCACAACATTCTTTCAGAACACACCATGGCTTTCTGTACATCGCTATTACCAGTAAAGAAAGCTTACGAATTCCAGGACATCTTGCATATGGTGATCATCGAAAGGTGCCATAGGGCAGAGATTCCTAAAGAAGCCCGGCAGACCCTTTATCTTTTTCTTCATGAGAAATTTACACCACTGAAAGAGTCTTCCCTTGAGTTGATCGGTCTCAAAAAAGGTGAGGCGTATATGTGGATGCTCCTGCCCCTCCCTTCAGATTTCCTGTTGGACCATACGGCTCAAGTCGTATTGAGATTCGATCTACAACAAATGATGGAAGAATTGAAAATCACGTTAACGAATACGAAGGGGATCTGATGTCCCTGAATAGGAGGAGATATGCATGAATACAGTGGAAAAGAAAAAGCTTCATGATTTGAAGATCAGCGGGTCCGGATCATCCGGCGGTGGCCAATTTGATGAAGTGAAGATCAGTGGAAGCGGGAAAATCGCAGGGGATATTGACTGCCGTGAAATGAGAATATCGGGTTCCGGCACCGTTGCAGGTGATGTTAAAGCTGGCCTGATCAAAACAAGCGGCTCTTCCTCCATCGAAGGAGATACGAAAGCCGAAACGATTACAACGAGCGGAAGTTCCAAATATGAAGGGTCCGTGATGGCATCCGAAATGACGATAAGTGGATCCAGTAAGGTGACCAGGGATCTTATCATCGAAAAATTCAAGATAAGCGGTTCATGCAAAATAGGCGGAAAAATTCAGGGCGGATTGATCAGGGCGAGCGGGTCGTTAACGGTTGGAGGGGATTGTGAAGTCGAAACCTTCTCAACTTCGGGCTCTGTAAACATTGATGGATTGCTGAACGCCGACAATGTCCAGATTGAAGTCAACCATGAATCTTCCATTAAAGAAATAGGCGGTGAAAAAATTTCAGTGACTCACCATCATTCAAGCAAACTACTGAAACAGGTAGTCAACTTCTTTCTCCAAAAGGAAGATTACTTATTTTCCGAACTGATTGAAGGTGACGAAGTATATCTCGAAAATACGAAGGCAAAACTCGTGCGCGGAAAAAACGTCGTAATCAGGGAGAATTGTGAAATCGATACGGTAGAATACTCCGGCACCATCGAGGTACACAAGGACAGCTCCATCCGAAACAAGGTGAAAATCTGATATACCAGTGAGAGGGGGGGAGCGGCGAGGCCACCCCTGTTATTTCATTTCCACTACCCTCTTTACATCCCCTTAATCTCCACATAATCGAAATTTCATATTTTTATTCTGAATGTTCTGCTATATTAATAGGTATATAGTACAATCCTGCGAGGATATTGGAGGACTTTATGGAACGCTTGACGGATCACCTCATCATCATCTCATTCGATTGTTTATCTGCCTTGGACTTTCCCATTCTAAAAGAACTTCCCCACTTCCAGGAGCTGCTTGCACGCGGGTCTTACTGCAAAGGGGTTGAAACCATCTATCCTTCTGTCACGTATCCTTGTCACGCCACGATTGTAACCGGAAAGTACCCCAATCGTCACGGTGTGGTGAATAATACACTCCTCCAGCCTGGCAGGGAATCGCCGGACTGGCATTGGCACCGGAAATCCATAAAGGGTACCACCCTTTATGACGAGGCAAAGAAGGCCGGGATGACCACCGCTGCCCTCCTTTGGCCGGTGACAGCCAAAGCGGACATAGATTTCAATATGCCGGAAATCTTCGCCAATCGTCCCTGGCATAATCAAATCCTCGTTTCACTTCTGAATGGGAGTCCCCTCTTCCAACTACAGATGAATCGTCTTTTTGGCCATCTGCGCAAAGGCCTGAATCAACCTGAGCTGGATGATTTCGTCCTGGAATCGACGCTTGAAACCATCAAAAGGAAACCGGATTTATTGCTTGTGCACTTTACGGACCTTGATACCATGCGGCATTACCACGGTTTCTCTTCTGACGAAGCACATGCTGCCCTCCGCCGCCATGATGACAGATTGGGAAGAATCATAGGAGCGTTAAGGGAAAACGGCATGTATGACAAGTCGACGATTGTGGCCCTTGGTGATCATAGTGCCCTCGATGAACTGAAGGCGGTCCAGCTTAACATTCTTCTTAAGGAAAATGGGTTCATCACCGTAAACCACCGCGGTAAGGTCACTGACTGGAAGGCGTATTGCAAAGGGTGTGATGGTTCTGCCTATGTGTACACAAAGGATTCCGATTCCACTCAAGAAGTGAAGTCGCTATTGGAAAGGTTACAACCGGACCCTTCCAATGGAATCGAATCCATACTCACTGGAGAAGAAGCTGCCGGGAAAGGGGCCGATGACCACTGTTCGTTTATGCTCGAGGCCAGACTCGGTTTTTATTTCAAAGATGCACTGGATGGCTCCTTCATTCATACGATCACTCCGGAAGATGTGAAGGATAAGCGTTACACGTATGGCTCCCACGGCTATTCTCCGAAAAAGGAGAACTACTCCACGATCTTCATGGCGGCAGGAAAAGGAATACGTCCTCACCTTGAGATTCCTTCCATGGGTCTCATAGATGAAGGACCGACATTTGCAAGATTACTCGGTCTCAGCTTAAAAGATATTGACGGACAAATGATTGAAGAATTATTGGATATCTAAAGAAGATTCTGTTTCCTTAGGGGGAAAAATCATGAAACGTTTTTCAAAAGAAGAAAGCAGCTGGATTTTTTATGATTGGGCCAATTCAGCGTATTCCATTATCATTTCTACCGCTGTCTTTCCGCTCTTTTATAAAGCAGCCGCTACAAATGCCGGTGTCAGTGCCGCTAATTCAACGGCCTATTTGGGATACACCATTGCCATTGCGACCTTCATCCTGGCCATGATCGGTCCCATACTTGGTACCATCGCCGATTATGAGGGATATAAGAAGAAGTTCTTTACCTTCTTTTTTGCACTGGGTGTGACATTCACCCTCCTCCTCGCTTTCGTCCCGAGCGATCAATGGCTGCTTCTTTTAGTCTTCTATACAGTGGCAGCAGTCGGCTCAGCCGGTTCGAACGTCTTCTATGATGCCTTTCTGACCGACGTTACGACGGAAGAAAGGATGAATCGTGTATCGTCACGTGGATTTGGATTCGGGTATATCGGGAGCACGATTCCGTTCATCCTAAGCATCGCCATCATCATCTTATCCCAGAACGGGACCCTTCCCATCTCCGTCACCGTCGCCAGTAAGATTGCCTTTGTGATTACCGCTTTATGGTGGGGTCTTTTCTCTATACCGCTATTAAAGAATGTCCATCAGCGCTACTTCATCCAACGGGAGAAAAACCCGGTCGCGAACAGCTTCAAACGTCTTGGCAAAACGATGAAAGAAGTCAGGAAATACCGGGCACTCTTTTTATTCCTGCTTGCTTACTTCTTTTATATTGATGGTGTCGGTACCATCATCACGATGTCCACTGCGTACGGATCTGATCTTGGGATCACCTCCACCAACCTTTTGATCATCCTCTTTGTGACCCAGGTGGTGGCTGGACCATTCGCCATTCTCTATGGAAGGCTGGCTGAAAAATTCACGGGTAAAAAGATGCTGTATGTCGGCATTTCCGTGTATATCATCGTTTGCATTTACGCCTATTTCTTAGAAACAACCATGGACTTCTGGATCCTCGCCATGCTCGTCGCTTCTTCTCAAGGAGGCATACAGGCACTGAGCAGGGCTTATTTTGCAAAACTGATTCCGAAGAAAAATGCCAACGAATTCTTTGGGTTTTACAATATTTTCGGTAAGTTTGCATCGATTCTCGGACCCTTATTAGTGGCAGTCACCGCGCAAATGACCGGTGCATCCAACAGTGGTGTGTTCAGTCTGGTCATCCTCTTTATCATCGGGATCGTGATACTTGCTTTCGTACCAGAGCCGACAGAGGCTGACGTCGAGAAATCAGCCATCGTATAAAGAAAGAGCCTGAACGCATATGTTCAGGCTCTTTCTTAAGCATTTCATTAAAAAGTGTGTGCTGCATCTTTCGCACGGGCAATCGCAGCCTCCTTGATTTCCTGTGCTTTATCCGGCATCGCCGCATGGCCCTCCACAAATACTCCCTCAAAGGAAGGTACACCAAAGAATTGCATGATAAGGCTTAAATAACGATGTCCCATTTCCATGCCTGCTGCCGGTCCTTCAGAGTAAATACCTCCCCGGGCCTGGATATGTATCGCTTTCTTGTCCGTCAATAATCCAACTGGTCCCTGTTCCGTATACTTGAACGATTTCCCGGCCACTGCTACGGAATCGATATATGCTTTCATCACCGGTGGAAATAAAAAATTCCAGAAAGGGGTCACAAATACGTATTTATCAGCCCCGATGAACTGATCGGATAGTTCATTCAAGCGGTTTACTTTCTTCTGCTCTTCCATGGAAAGCTCCTCAAATCCTTTTCCTGCTTGAAGCTTCCCCCATCCACTGAAGACATCCGCATCGATATGGGGAATATGCTCCCTGTACAAATCGAGGTGAATCACCTCATCATCCCCGTTTACTTCCCTATACGTATCCATAAATGCTTTCGCAACCGCCATGCTGTACGATTGGGTATCGTCATGGGGATGCGCGGTGATATATAATACTTTCGCCATACATCATCCATCCTTTCTTCTTTTGACTCACAATCGTATTTTGTGGAGATAGAGATGGAATTATCCTTTTAAACGAAAAAAAAATGCTGCCCTTTAGGACAGCACTCGATTCTTACTCTTCTTCACCTGGTACTTCGAACGGGTTCCCACCGATATTTTTTCTCATTTCGTCTGTTAGTTCGAATGGAGTGTTTTCTTGTGTTTCCCCTGCTGCGAAATGGTGACTGCCATCAAAGTGAAATGGTTTACCTTCCAATGTCGACACCTCCGTTTTACTGTAGTATGACCATTATGTACGGGTCCATTCAGCACAGACCTTTTACCCGGTAGTATTTACCTTATTATAATATGCTTCACTTCCAGAAGATATCCTTTTTTCCCATTTTATATTGATATTTTTTATTTTCTAATACAACGACCTGTTCGGAGGATGATGTTGCTGCACGTTTTGTTTCCTCCACGAGATGCTGTATGAGTCCATGACATTGCTCTGCCCCTTTCACAAGCAGGGGCACACCGATCCAGTCGATACGCAGTTCCCTTGAGAAGAATCCTCCCGCCGTCATCGTTGGCGGTACGGTTGGCGAAGTGTCGGAAATGATGATCTTCTCCTTTTGTCCATAACGATTCAGCAAAATGCTACTAAGATCGGTTAAGGCAGGGACCACATACTTTGAATTCCTTCTCCCGATCGTATAGACGGGATGACCTTCTTCGTCCGTTCCGTGATATAGAATGTGTCCCGTGTCTTTTTTTGTAAGCTGGTTAAAATATGGAACAGAAAGGATCTCTTTCTTCGTTAACTTTCCCTGTTTCAATATGTGTAAATGATAGGCTGCAGCCATGGACGTGGTATGAGTACCACCGAAATCGTTGTAAATATAAATCATCTAATCACCTATATGAGATTCGTTTTCTTCAGTATGAACGGTTGGGGAGGAGAGTATCCCTTTTCATTTTAATTCCATAAAAAAACCTGCTCCCAAGAATGGGAAAGCAGGAAATCACTGTTGTTTCAACCACCCGCAGGAGCGGGACCGGCTGCTGGTGCTGCTGTACGCTGACCAAGTTCCTGGTCCAGTACCAATAGAGCGGCGGGATTATCTCCGGCAAGTTTCAACCGATCAACAATCGTCAGGGCCTGAGCTTCTTCATCAATCTGTTCTCTCAGAAATTCCTGAATGATGACAGCAGTCTGTTGATCATTTTGGGCGGCATAGTTGTATGCTTGTTGATAGGAGTTGGTAACGAATTGCTCATGCTCGAGCAATTTTTGAAACGTTTGAAGAGGGGTGCCATACTCTTTCGGCTGCGCAGGAAGCTGCTGAAGATCGACTAGCCCTCCCCTGTCTGTCACATAGTCGATAAGCTTCAACATATGAGTTCGCTCTTCTTCCGACTGTAGTCTCAGCCAACTGGCCATCCCTGTATAATTCTGATTCGCCATATAGGCTGACATGGCAAGATACAGGGTAGTGGATACATGCTCGATCCCGATTAAATTATTTAAGAGTTTTTGAATTTGTTCATTAAGCATACTTTTCCTCCTATATTAAATGTATTGACCATTTATTTTATTGAAGGAAAGATAAAATTATGATGAATTCATGAAACCTTACATATGGTGTTGTTTCCCCTTCAGGAACCGTTTTTGTTTTCTTCTGGTCACAAATTCTTCGAGAGTCCCGGAACCACACACAACTCCAAGAACGATGAAGAACAGTCCGACCAGGTGATAGATTGTCACGGTTTCACCAAGAAAAATCGATGCTCCCAAAAGCGAGAAAAAGGTATTAAGGTTCAGGAAAATCGATGTTTCGGCAGCCCCTATTTTTCCAATCGAATGATTGTAGATCATATGTCCTACTGCTGTGGCCAATATGGCCGATGCAAAAAACAGCACCCAGATTGGAGCCGGTGCATCGCCTAATTGTTTCAGTCCCCCCGGCTCGGTGATCAGGCTGATGACAAACAGAACGACAGAACCGAACACAAGCATATACCCCGTCAATAAACGGGGATCCAACGTTTTGGCAGCACGGCTAATGATGATGAAACTCAATGCCTGAGAAAAAATCGAGATGAAAATGAACAAGTCCCCCATCTTCAGTCCACCTAGTCCTTCCCCTCCTGACAAAACAATGATCGTCACACCTACACTGCCTGAAAGAAAGCCGATGATCTTAATCACGGTCGGCCGGTTCCTGAGGATGATCGTCGCCATTAAAGCCGTTAACAACGGCCCCGTCCCAAGGATCAGTCCACCGTTTGTAGACGACGTTCCCGTTAACCCGACGGATAAGAAATAATGGTGACTGACTACATTTAACAGACCACCGGTAATGATGAACAGAGATTCCTTCCCTGTCGGCTTCCTGATTTCCCCCATGAGACCGAGGAGAATAAATACTGTAACACCTGCAGTGAAGATGCGAAGCGAGGTGATTGTAACAGGTGTAAATTCGCTTACTAGCGTTTTTAACGCCGGTACATTAAAGCCCCATATGAGCATGATGAACACAAGGATGATATACGTTTGCCATTTTTTCAATATGCGGAGCCTTCTTTCTAAAACGGATATTTCATCCAATCATAGCACCCGAAAGCAATTCCGACTAGAGATAGAAATCCTTTTTTGGAAAGAAAAGGGACAATCCAGCCCTGAAATAGATAACCCCTTTATTCTCCACGCTCCAAGATTATGCTATAGTATAGGTCGAAAGGGGTTTTTAAACATGACAAATCAAGAACTGCCACCAAAAACATGTACCATCGAGCGTTTAGTCACGAAAGCGGAAGACGTTGAAAAGGTGCTTCAAGGAACGAAAACGGCGACCCGCCGTAATGGAAGATACGCGGATGTCGGGGAAATCATGGAGCTTCAAGGAAAGAAATACATAGTCAACAGCGTCTATTCACAGTCACTCGGCGAACTGACAGACGATCATGCCAAGCAAGAAGGATTTCAATCAGTGGAGGAATATAAAAACGCCATCCTCTCTTATCATCCAGGAATGCCGTGGCATCCAGGCATGAAAGTATGGGTCCACGAATTTAGTTTAGTGACAGAATAGAGCACTTCACATGGAGCAGCTGCTATATAGAACATTGATCTATCTTCATGTCATAAGTGTGGTCGCTTCCATCGGGCCATTTTTCTTACTTCTCCTGACGATGAAAAAGTTACGGACCGTGTCTCCGTCCATCCTGCCTTCGTACCTGGACACATTCCGGTACACCGTGCAGCTTTCCAAGCATTCAGGGCACGTCCTTGTCGGGTCGGGGATTCTCCTCGTTCTTCTTGGACCATGGACATGGACCACACCGTGGATCATCATGACCCTCGTCATCATGTTCTGCTCCCTCTTCTTTTTGGCACGGGCATTTTCACCGACCCTTCGGAAATTCGGAGAGGAAGATGCGGATAGGGAAAAGCTTGTTGGAAAGTTACATCGGACCGTTTGGACTTATCTCATTCTCCTGTTGGCTATGCTTTGGTTTATGGTGGTAAAACCGGGGATGTGGATGTAAAGTACGTGTACCAGGTACAATTGTGAACGATTGTGCCTGGTACACGCTTTTTTTATACCGTTCAGGTTCTGGGGCTTATTCATTCCCCTTATTACTCTTCGAATCCAATACCTTCATAAAGTAGGCAGTCGGGAGTAACAGTCCGATCGCCGCTTCAAGCAGCGCAAAGAATCTGAGATGCCCCGTCGGGATATAGTCCCCGTAACCGACTGACAAAATCGTGACCCCGCTATAATAAAGGTAATTGAGGAATGAGTGTTCCACCGGCTTCCCACTCGGTGAACTTACCTTGAGCATCGGATTGTCAAACGACAGGGCATAATAGAGTACAGCAAATCCAATCATGATGCTGAGAAGTATAAAGAACAGCTTCAGAAATAACGCTGTGCTGAAATAACTGTACTTAAAATGCTTATCCTTAAAAAAATAAATTAAGTTGGCCAAAATAAATAAAATGGCTCCTACTGTGACGATGGTTGCCAAAACGTGTGAATCCTCCTCTAATAGTAAATGTGGTATGTTTCATTTACCACGTTCGGTTTGTTTAAAACTCATGGCTACAAATTCTTATCCCTCATCACTAACATCCACTTATGATATAACAACTCCTCTATTTTAAGAAAGGTGAGAATGACAATGAACCTGCCATACACTATGTATCCACCACCTTATCCCCAATCTAATGAAAACAAAAATCCCCGATTCCATTCAGGAGTCGGGGATTTCTTTCAGGTTTTTCAATTGGACCAACAGCTTAAACGATTGGTATCTTCTTTTCTCTATTAACCATGAAATTCCTCTCGTGGTAAAGAGATTACTATTCAATTAGAATGTTGGAAGTTTTTCTATTGAAAAAATGTGGTATAATAGATTAGTTAGCAAATTATTCATAGATTCGTATACACAAGGAGGAAGCAATATGGATTTGTTATTTCCACTTGGACTAGCCATATCTACCGGTGCAATCATTGCCCTTTTAAAAATCATAGCCATCGATATCATTTTATCTGGAGATAATGCCATCGTCATTGCCATGGCAACGAGGAGATTACCGAAAGATCTTCAGAACAAGGCCATTTTCTGGGGAACGGCGGGCGCCGTCATTCTTCGTATTTTCTTTGCTGCCATCATCGTCTATTTACTTCAGATTCCTTATGTGCATCTTATAGGAGGAGTCCTGTTACTATGGATTGCATACCAGGTCCTCGTTGAAGATGAAGAGGAAGCCAATATCAAATCACATACCGGACTTAGACAGGCCATTATGACCATCATTGTCGCAGATGCTGCCATGAGTCTTGATAATGTGGTTGCAGTTGCAGGTGCCGCTCATGGACATATCGGAATGATCGCCCTAGGCGTCTTCATCTCGATCCCGATCATGATATTCGGCTCGAAGGCCATTGTGAAGATCCTTGAAAGATTCCGCTGGATCGCTTATCTTGGGGCTGGGATTCTTGCCTACACAGCAGGGGAAATGATCGTGTCGGATAAGAAGTTCCTGGATCTGATCAATATCGAACATGGACTGATTACGACAATTATCACTATTGTACTAACCGCCGCGATTCTTATTGGTGGGTTCCTGGCAAATAAACGTTCTCAATCTGATCAAGATAATGTTCACCAATATAATGCATAACCCTTTAAGGTGTCTGCAATTGCAGGCATCTTTTTTGTTTCTTACAAGTGCTTTTTGGAAAGACTAATGGTCAGTTAAGAAAGAAGGAGGACGTGTGTATTGGATTTCTTCATGAGCCAGAATTCACTAACCGCTGTGGAATGGATTTTCCGTGCTGCTATAGGATTCATCTTTTTACTTGTCATAACCAAATTAATGGGGCAACGGTCCATTTCTCAGCTGCGATTCCTTGATTTTGTTATGGCACTTTTAATAGGGAATATTATGGCTCATCCCTTGTCTGACGAAGGGTTAGGAATGAAAGGATCAATGCTCACCATGGGAACGTTGGTGATTCTCTATCTAATTGGGGTTTATCTCAGTCTTCATTCAACCTTCATCCGAAAAATACTCGATCCCTCCCCTATTTCCATCATAAATAATGGAGAAATCTTATATAAAAATCTCAAGAAAGCAAGGATTCCTATAGAAAGCCTGTTATCTGAATTAAGGAAGCAGCAAATTGAAGAAGTTCATAAAGTTGCGATAGCTCTGTGGGAGCCAGGAGGAGAGATTTCATTTTTTCTCAAACCACAGTATCAGCCCGTTACACACCAGGATGCCGCACTCCCTTTTAAAGCGTTTGACCTCCCCATCCCCATCATTGAGGATGGGAGAATCAATCGATCGGAATTAATGAAGCTGAATAAAGACGAATCATGGCTGCACGATCAATTAAGAAATTCTTATGATGCTACAGTACATGATATCTTGCTGGCAACAATAGATAAGCAGGATCAGATAAAAATCTATCTGTATAAATGAATCTCCCTCTCCCCTCTAGAGGGAGAATTACTTTATGATTTCATCATCTGCTTAATCAATTCTTTATTCCTTTTCTTGAATGCTTCGTTATGGGAAGAGACCATGGCAAATTCATTGGCGTCGGGTTGAATGAATTGCTTGGCTTTGTTGACCGCGTTCGCTGCATCCTGGAAAGCCCCTGCTATCAGATTCACTTTTCCTTCATGTTTCAGGATATCCCCTGCTGCATATAGCCCTTCTATTGATGATTCGCTCGAAGTCGTACCTGCTATATAATACTGGTCGATCATGTCGATCTCGAGTGAACTATTCTTCAGTAAGGATGTATCAATTTCATAGCCGTGATTAATGATTACTTCATCGATCGACAGGTAGGAAACTTCATTTGTCTGGTGATTCGTCAACTCTACCTTTTCAATGGAATCATGTTCTGCACCAGCAATCAATTTGGATATGGAGGTGTTCAATAAGCAGGTAGCCGAGCTGTTCATAAGCTGTGCACATTGTGCTTCGTGCCCTTTGAGTGCATCCTTGCGATAGGCAATAAAGACCTTCTCAGCCACCGGCTCCAGTTCATTCGCCCAGTCAATCGCGGAATTTCCCCCACCTGAAATGATGACGGTCTTTCCTTTGAATCGTTTCAGTGATTTCACAGTGTAATTTAAATTCGAAACTTCAAAGCGTTCTGCCCCTTCGATGTCTAGCTTTTGAGGATTGATGATTCCACTTCCCACTGCGACAATGACCGTTTTTGAATAGTGTTTTTTACCGGAACAACCCTCAAGAATAAAGATTCCTTCGTCATTGCGTGTGATTGATTTAACCTTTTCATTTAGAACGACAGTCGGATCAAATGTTAACCCCTGTTGAACAAGTTGCTCAATCAGTTTTGCTCCCGGAACTGGTGTAAGTCCCCCTACATCCCAGATCATCTTCTCGGGATATACATGGATCTTTCCGCCTAAACTTGGCTGAAATTCAATGATCTTTGTTTTCATTTCCCTGAGACCGCTGTAAAAGGCTGAGTAAAGGCCAGCCGGCCCTCCCCCGATGACCGTTAGATCGTATAGTTCTTTCTCCATTTCGCCTCACTCCTTGAGTACCCAAACTGTAATTGATTATCATTCTCAATTACATCCTATCTCTTTTTCATTCACTTGACAACCAAATTTTATGTTGACATTGAAAAAAAAGGATTATAGTATTGAAATTGTTCGATAATGAGAATCATTATCAATTTTATAAATGGAGGTCATAAAAATGGTACGCCTCTGTACAGACGAATTAAACATTGGTTACGGGGATCGCCTGATTGTGAAAAATCTCAGCGTCGACATCCCTGATAAAAAGATCACCACCATCATCGGATCCAATGGTTGTGGTAAGTCCACCCTGTTGAAAGCGATTACCCGTATCATTCCCCACCACTCCGGGAATGTCCTGTTAGATGGTGAAAACATTTCAAAAGGAAATACAAAAGAATTGGCAAAAAAAATGGCGATTCTCCCGCAAACACCTGAAAGTGCAAGTGGTTTGACGGTAGGTGAATTGGTGTCGTACGGACGTTTCCCCCACCAAAAGGGTATGGGACGTCTGACGAAAAAAGATTATGACGTAATCAACTGGGCCCTTGACGTGACTGGGACTCTTGAATTCAAGTACAGAGAAGTCGATGCCTTATCAGGCGGCCAGCGACAACGTGTGTGGATTGCCATGGCGTTGGCACAGGAAACGGACATCATTTTCCTTGATGAACCTACTACATATTTAGACATGGCCCACCAGCTCGAAGTACTTGAACTGTTACAAAAGCTCAACCTTGAACAGGAACGCACCATCGTCATGGTCCTGCATGATTTAAACCAGGCTGCCCGGTTTGCCGATTATATCGTAGCGTTAAAAGATGGTGAAATTGTCAAATCCGGAAATTGCGAAGAAGTCATCACCCATGACGTTTTGAAGAAGGTATTTCACATTGATGCCGAAATTGGAAGAGATCCCCGCACAAATAAGCCAATGTGTATCACATACAATTTACTTAAAGGAGAAGATCAACATGAAAAAATGGCTCGTTCCGTTTACTCTGCTGTTCGTGTTACTGGTTAGTGCCTGCAGCAATGGTTCAACGAAAGAAGAAGGCTCAGAATCAAAGGAAAACCGCAAAT
The DNA here is from genome assembly GCF_002563655.1 of Bacillus sp. es.034. Taxonomy (GTDB): domain Bacteria; phylum Bacillota; class Bacilli; order Bacillales; family Bacillaceae_B; genus Rossellomorea. The sequence goes on from NZ_PDIY01000001.1 coordinate 4,073,692, forward strand.
CAGATACCATCACCTATCAATCAGAAAATGGTCCTGTAGAAGTACCTGCAGACCCACAGCGTGTCGTCGTCCTATCCTCATTTGCCGGTAACGTGATGGCACTTGATGTGAACCTGGTCGGCGTTGACTCCTGGTCCAAATTGAATCCACGATGGGATAAAGAGCTCGAAGGCGTGGAAGAAGTAACAGATGAAAGTCTTGAAAAGATCATCGAACTGAATCCGGATCTGATCATCGGTTTATCGAATATTAAGAATGTGGATAAATTAAATGAAATCGCCCCTACGGTTACATACACATATGGAAAAGTAGATTATTTAACACAACATATCGAAATTGGGAAACTATTAAACAAGGAAGAAGAAGCTCGGAAATGGGTGGATGATTTCAAGAAGCGTGCCAAATCAGCCGGTGATGATATCAAAACAAAAATCGGTGAAGATACGACTGTTTCCGTCATTGAAAGCTTTAATAAACAATTATACGTATACGGTAACAACTGGGGCCGCGGGACAGAAATCCTTTATCAGGAAATGGATTTGAACATGCCTGAAAAGGTAAAAGAACAAGCACTGGAACCGGGATATTTTGCCCTTTCCACTGAAGTGATGCCTGAGTTTGCCGGGGACTACCTGATTTTAAGTAAAGACCCAAAAGCAGATAACTCATTTATGGAAACCGAGACATATAAAAACATTCCAGCCGTGAAGAACAACCAGGTATTTGAAGTGAATATGATGGAATTTTACTTTAATGACCCTCTTACACTGGATTACCAGCTGGACTTCTTCAAAGACAAATTTCTAGGTAATTAATTCTCAGAGGGGGATTCTTATGATAAGAAGTCCCCTTTTTTATACTCTAAAAAGAAAAGATGATGGATGATGCTAACTTTAAATCAACGAATTCCATTTATATTTAAATTGGTCGGTGCAGCCCTCCTTTTTGCAGCAGCCTTTTTCATATCTGTTATATATGGAGCGGCAGAGACAACTCTGATGGACGTCTTTCATGCCCTGACGTTTTCGGCTGAAGGCGACAAAATAAATATCCTACAAGAGATCCGTTTCCCCCGGGAAGTTGCCGCCATTGTGGTCGGGGCGGCCCTGGCCGTATCGGGTGCCATCATGCAGGGGATGACCCGGAATCCCCTGGCCGATCCCGGTTTGCTTGGCCTGACAGCCGGAGCAAATGCTTCATTAGCAGTCGCCCTGGCATTCCTCCCCTCCATCAGTTATGTAGGGATCATGATTGCCTGCTTCATAGGCTCAGCCGCAGGGGCCATTATGGTATTCGGGATCAGCTCTATGAAAAGAGGTGGTTTTTCCCCCTTTAGGATTGTACTGGCAGGAGCTGCAGTATCTGCCTTTTTATTTGCGATTGCAGAAGGGATCGGCTTGTATTTCAAGCTATCGAAAGATGTCTCCATGTGGACGGCAGGTGGAATGATCGGTACTACCTGGTCTCAGCTGCAGGTGATTGTTCCGTTCATCATGATCGGTATAGTGGTATCCTTACTTTTATCCAGACAGCTGACGATTTTGAGCTTGAATGAAGAAGTGGCGGTAGGCTTGGGACAGCGCACTGCGGTTGTCAAAAGTATCCTGTTCATCGTGATTGTCCTGCTTGCTGGTGCCGCCGTTGCACTGGTCGGGAATATGGTGTTCATAGGATTGATGATTCCTCATATGGTCCGGGCGGTTGTCGGGACGGATTACCGCTTTATCATTCCGATCTCCTCCCTGTTTGGAGCTTCCTTCATGCTTCTCGCAGACACACTTGGACGCACGATCAATGCTCCATACGAAACACCCGTGGCAGCGATCGTCGCGATGATGGGACTCCCTTTCTTCCTGTTCATCGTACATAAAGGAGGGAAAGGTTTCTCATGATACATCCTGATTTGATTAGAAAACAACGACGGCTTCTTATTGCATTATTCATGCTTATTGTCACAACAGCCTTTATCAGCATTGGACTGGGCTATTCTTCTGTATCGTATAATAGGCTCCTTCCCACTCTATTCGGTGATGGGTCTTTCAAAGAAGAATTCATCCTCTTTTCCATCCGTTTACCGAGGATCATCATCACGATTCTCGCAGGGATGGCCCTTGCCTTATCCGGTTCCATCCTGCAGGGGATGACCCGGAATGACCTGGCCGATCCAGGGATCATAGGGATCAATTCAGGTGCAGGTGTTGCCATTGCCATCTTCTTTTTATTTTTCCCAATCGATGCGGGGTCATTTGCTTATCTGCTTCCGGTTGTGGCTTTCTGTGGGGCACTCCTTACAGCCTGCTTGATTTACTTATTTTCATATAGTAAGAGAAACGGGATACAGCCTGTCCGCCTCGTCTTAGTCGGAGTTGGATTCTCCATGGCCTTGTCGGGGCTCATGGTCATTCTGATTTCGAGTGCTGAACGGGCAAAGGTGGATTTCATTGCCAAATGGCTGGCGGGGAATATCTGGGGTGCCGACTGGCCGTTTATATGGGCGATTCTCCCTTGGCTTGTGATCCTTATTCCATTTGCACTTTATAAATCTCAGATGCTTAACCTGCTTGGATTAAGCGAACCCGTTTCGGTAGGGGTAGGCGTCTCGATCAACCGTGAGCGGTTCCTGATGCTGATCGTAGCAGTCGCCCTGGCAGCCTCTGCCGTTTCCGTCACAGGGGGGATCGCCTTTATCGGTTTGATGGCCCCTCATATGGCAAAAGCGATGGTCGGACCGCGCAATCAACTGTTCATCCCCATCGCCATCTTACTCGGGGGCTGGCTCCTGCTCCTTGCAGACACCATCGGCCGGAACATCCTCCAACCCGACGGAATCCCCGCCGGCATCATGATCGCCCTCATCGGCGCTCCCTACTTTATGTACCTGTTACTGAGGAAGTAGATTTGAGGGACGGACCTCAAATTCCACGTAAGAATGTGACAATGACAGCATTTGTCACTCAATATGGAAGGTCCGTCCCTAACAAAAAGGTACCGGAAGAATCCGGTACCTTTTTCGATTGATCTATCTCGCATTCGGACTGACTGCTCCTCTGCTATATTCCTCCTCCATCTCGACCTCCACAGGCTTCTTACTCCAAAACGTTGCAAGGATCGGACCCGAAATATTATGCCATACAGCCGCAATGACACTCGGCAGGGCAGCTAAGGGGCCAAAGTGGGCAGTGGCAAGGGCCACACCGAGTCCGGAGTTCTGCATTCCCACTTCAATGGAGATCGCACGTCTCGTTCCTTCATCAAGCTTCATCAGGACACCGGTGCCGTATCCCAAACCAAGACCAAACAGATTATGAAGGATTACAGCCGTGAAGATGATCGCCCCGGAAGATGCGATATTTTCAACATTTGCAGAAACGACGGCTGAAACGATGATAATGATCGCCAGAACTGAAATAAGCGGGATGACGTTTAGGCTCTTTTCCACGGTACCTGGAAATAGCTTTCGTATCACTAGTCCAAAAGTGATCGGCAGGATGATTACCTGCACGATTGAAAGAAACATGGCGACGGGATCGACGGGCAGCCACTGACCAGCTAGACCCAGAAGGATCAGGGGCGTTGCAATGGGCGCCAAAAGCGTCGACAGTGAGGTCATGGCGACGGATAACGCCAGATTCCCCTTCGCGAGATACACCATGACGTTGGATGCCGTCCCGCCGGGAACAGACCCTAATAATACCAAACCGGCAGCCAGTTCAGCCGGCAGACCAAGTATGTAAGCAATTAAAAATGCACCCAGAGGCATAATAAGGAATTGTGCCAGGACCCCTGTGATGACAGGAAGAGGTTTTTTTAGTACCAGTTGAAAATCAACAGGCTTCAAAGTGAGCCCCATGCCAAACATCACGACACCCAATAGAATCGTAATATATGCTCCTAAAGATAGAAAGGGAGCGGGAATAAAATAAGCGACAGCCGCTACCAGGATGACCCATACCGCAAAGTATTTCCCTGCCAAATTACTGATGGTTTCAAGTAGTTTCATTTGGATTCCTCCTTCTTGTTATGTACCAGTTTATGAGGGTTGAAGAGTCCATCGGGATCAAGTGCCCGTTTGATTTTCTCCATGACCTTCAGGGCTCCCCCGTGTTCCCGTTCTTGATATTTCATCTTCCCTACCCCTACGCCGTGTTCGCCTGTGCACGTACCATTCCGTTCAAGTGCGTATTCCACAATCCGTTCGTTATAGATGCCGGCTCTCTTCACCTCATCCGGATCATCCAGGTCAATCATGAGTGAGGTATGATAATTCCCGTCCCCCACATGCCCAAGGATTCCTCCAATAAGCTCTAATTCTTCAAGCTTCTTCCGTGCGTACTGAACGGCTCCGGATAATTCAGAAATGGGTAAGCAGACATCCGTCACCATGAGTTTCCTTCCCGGATGCCCATGCACATAAGCATAGGCGAGATTATGCCTCGCTTCCCACAATTTGTTCCTTGCTGCCGTATCCTCTTCAAAGACAATCTCTTCACACTGATGATCGGCCACGATTTCTTTCGTGAATTCAACGTCTTGATTCAGACCCGCTTCATTCCCATGAAACTCAAGGAACAGAGTCGGTTTTTCCTTATAGTCCGTATCACTGAACCGGTTCACTTGGATCATGGAAGGCTCATCTACAAGCTCACACCTGGCAATCGGGATTCCCGCCTGCAGGATCGAAACAACGGCTTCCACTGCATCATCCACATGTTTGAAAGAAGCACGTGCTGCCACGATGTGTTCAGGGATGCCGTATACGCGGAGGGTCAATTCCGTGATGCATCCAAGCGTCCCTTCAGACCCTACGAATAAGCTATTCAAGTGATAACCGGAGGAGGATTTCTGTGCCATATTCCCGGTGTGGATCACTTCTCCATCAGGGAGTACCACTTCGAGATCACGCACCTGATCACGCATGACTCCGTATTTAACCGAAGTTGTCCCACTCGCATTCGTCGCAGCCATACCGCCCAGGGTCGCATCTGCTCCTGGATCCACTGAGAAAAAGAGGCCATATTTCTTTAATTCTTTATTCAACTGGGTGCGCGTCACACCGGGTTGAACCTTTACAAGGAAATCCTTTTCCCTTACCTCAAGAATCTTATTCATCTCGGAAAAATCGATCGTGATCCCTTTGTCATACGGGATCACGTGCCCTTCAAGACTGGTGCCAAGTCCAAAAGGGATGATGGGGATTTGATGATCGGAAGCCACTTTCACGACAGCCCTCACGTCCTCACTGCTGCGGGGAAACACCACCACATCCGGCCGGCTTGGGGTGTGATAGGACTCATCTTTCCCATGCTGATCCAAAACCGTTTCATTCATCGTCACCTGGCCATTGCCAACAACCTCCCTTAATTCATCCAACAAACGACTATCCTTCACACTCATAAGCCCTATCTCCTTCAAAATATATAATGTATCGAATTATACCCAATAATCAGAATATTTCAATAGTCAATTGGGATTCTTTTGAGATATCATTTGAGGGACGGACCTCCAATAGCGACCATTTTACAGAGGAATCCTTATCATAACGGGATTCCGGTGAGGTCCGTCCCTCAAAAAAAAGTGGTATCGGATGAGTTCCGATACCACTTTTTCTAAATATTTTCTTGTTTTAGTTTTTCATTCAAGAGGGTGAATATTTTTTCCAGGTTTTCTTTGGGTGCGGTTTTGTATTGGTCACCGATGCTTGCTTCAAATGCACATTCATTTTCGCTTACTTCTTTCACGTAGCCGGTTAGGCCGATCCCCGTTTCTTCATACACTTCAATCAGAATGGATTCGATCTGCTTTTGAGGGTAGTGGAAGAAGACGTGAAACATATTCGAAACGGGCGTTTCAGGCAGGGTTCTGATCCCCTCACAGCCATTGAAATGAGCAGCGAGTTCCTTCGCTCCTTCATAATACTGATCCATCTTATCAACACGTTGATTGAAATAGTAGTCAGCACTGATGATGTATGGATAAAGACTGATCAGATCACCACCATGACGCCTTTTCCACACCTTGGATTCGTCGGTGAATGCCTCGTCGCCTGCAAGGATCGCACCTGCAATTCCTCCGAATCCCTTATAAAATGAAATATAGACACTATCAAACATGTCGCATATTTCTGCTGCGGTTTTCCCGTAATAAGGGAGCACTTCATAAAGTCTCGCCCCGTCAAGGTGGAGCTTGATCCCCTTATCCCGGCAATATTGAGAAATGGCTACAAGGGTTTCATACTCAGGCAGCTGCCCTCCTATTTCCCGTTGAGGCAGCTCCAATAATAAGCATGCAATCTCTTCTTTCAAACCGACAACATCTTCAAGACTAATCACCGAGTCCTTATCTGCCAATAAAACAGGCTCGATCCCGTGTAATTTCTTCAATCCATCCTCTTCATGAATTTCCAGATGGCATAAAGGATGGTACGCCACTCTCTGTACCCCTTTTTGATCACACCAAATGCGGAGGGCGATCTGCTGGGCCATCGTGCCGCTTGGAAAGAACACGGCTTGTTCTTTCCCAAGGCTCTCCGCCATCTTCTGTTGAAAGTCTTCTATGATCTTTCCTGATCCATAAATATCACTATCCACATCACCATCGAACCCCTCAAGTGCCTCCTTCAGTACATGAAGGTCCCTTTTCCCATGGCCCTGTAAAGGATGTGTAGCATTTTTATACGCATCAAATAACGTTTTTTCCCCCATCACGATTCATCCCTTCTATGATTTCATCGCCTCGGCAATGAACCCCTTGATCCGTTTCTTGTATTCTTCTTCTTGTACTGTAAACCCTTCTGTATGCCCGGCACCCGGTACGATCCATAATTCTTTCAGTCCGTTCGCCGCCTCATACAAGCGATTGGCCATCTCCGTCGGAACCAGTTCATCCTTATCGCCGTGAATGATGAATAGGGGCAAATGGTTCTTCTTCACCTGTTCCAATGCCGATGCTTCCTTGAATGAATAACCTGCTCTCACTTTTGTCACCACACCCGTAATGTCCATAATCGGAAACGCAGGTAAACGATAAAGATATTTCAACTGATGGGCAAGCTCCTCGTCCACTGAAGTATATCCACTATCCGCAATGATACCCTTCACCTCTTCCGGAAGGTCTTCACCACTCGTCATCAGCACGGTGGCGGCCCCCATTGAAAAGCCATGAAGAAAGATGGTGTCCTGCCCTTTTTCATTGATCAAAAGATCGATCCACTTTTTCACATCCAGTCGATCGTCCCAGCCATAGCCGATATAGTCTCCTTCACTCTTACCATGCCCCCGTGCATCAGGCTTCAGGATATTGTATCCTTCTTCATAATAGAATCTGGTGATCTCCGGCATTTGTTGACTGTTTCCCTTATAGCCATGAGCAAGGATTACCGTCTTCCCATTTGGCGATTCGTTCTCTAGGTATTGGGCTCTGAGGGTCAACCCATCTTCCGATTCAACCTCCACCGTTTGAAAATCCCGCTTTCTTGTCCAGTTTTGCAACTCTTCCAATCTCTCTTGTTCTTCCTCCAGGGCACTGACCGCTTCAACCGCTTCTTCCGTCCCGCCGTATAGCTCCACTGCTTCATTGCTGCGGTTGATGGCAACATCATAAAAGTAGTTGCCGGCGACAGTCAGACCAATGAGTAGAAACAACACCAAACTGCTGACAATCCACACGATTTTCTTTTTCATGGCACGTTCTCCTTCATACAAGTAGTTATCTCTATTTTACTTGAAGGCTGCCTAAGTTTCACAGAAAAAAGACTTGCTCAAATGTTCGGTCCATACCTCATTCATTTCAATCAAAAACGCCCAGGTTCACTGAGCGTTACCGTTGAAGTCTAAGCCATGACATTACTGCTTTCCCGCCACCTGTTCATCTGCGCTTTTTCAATGCACCCGTGGCGTTCGCCGTACATCCTGATCACATCACGGATCTCTTCAGGCAAGTATTTTTCATTTCGGCTGTGACCGAGGGATTCATAACCGGATCCCCGCTGTAAATAATCAGAAGAGGCAACGGAATACCATTTCTCATCCTCCAAGGGCTTCCTGCCGATGAGGATTTCAGAGATCCGCCGTCCTTCATGAATGATTTCTGCCCCCGACACATGAAGTCTGCCAACGAATTTCCCCCTGAAGCCCGGACCTCTTCCATCAGCCAAACATACCTGGGCATCCAATGAATCCTCAATCGCCTTCCGGATATGCTTTCCCTGGATTTCGAATGAAGTCGGATTCAATGGAGAGGGACAGATTTCTATGAGTTTCTTATGACTGATATTTTGAAAAGCCCCGGCGTTCACAATACCACTATTGATCAATCCGAAATCACATTTCAGCATGTCCTGCAGTCCGTCGGCAATCAAATTCGCCATCGGATTCTCTTCCATCACATCATGCCAAAGGGGCCGGTCGAGTGTGTAAAGCGGCCTGCTCAACACCTCGATCGCTTTTTCTTTATTTCTTTTCAGGATATCGATTACCTCTTGATCAGGTGCAAAGGGCTGTGTCGAGATCGTTTCACCGCGTATCAGTTCAACTCCTTCATTTGTTACATCCACTTCGATCAGCCCCACGTATTCCCCATAGCATCCTGCACTGTTCAGCACAGTACCATTCACACTCTTTGCCCGTGCATAGAGCTGATGATCATGAGCTGACAGAATAATATCAACATCATCCAGCTCATTCGCAAGTTCCTCGTCGGCTTCCGTACCCACATGATTCAGAAGAATACAAACGTCATATGTTCCACGGTGACGAACGAGTTCCTCTTTGATGGCATTCTTATAATCCGTAATACGTACCCCGAGACCGTCATTGAAACCCTGCAGGTCAGGGGAAGCACCCGTTATAAAAATTCGCAGGCCGTTTTTCTCAAGGATGACGCTTGACTTCACTCCCCTGATAGGCGCCTTGTCTTTTCTGTACAGATTATTGCTGATAAAAGGGATCGGACTATTACCTGCCATATGTTCAAGGGTGTCGAAGCCGTTGAACATCTCATTGTTCCCGATGGTCCATGCATCATAGCCGACACTTCTAAGCAGTTCAATCGCAGCCATCCCCTTAGTTCCCTGAAGCTCGATGCTTTTGAAATCGGCAAAATCTCCCCCGTCCAGCACAATCGTATTTTCATCTTTATATTCTTTGATCAGTGCAGCCGCTCTCCCAAATGCCTCAAAGTGGCTGTGGACATCGTTTGTATGTAATATCTTCAGTTTCATCTTAACCTCCACATATGTTTGTCAGAAAACTCTCTCTATTAATAGTATAGGAAATCTGGAGGGTGTAAAGGCTTTTTATGGAAAAAAAAGAGAGCTTATCTTCCAAGGGGTGGAGGTAAGCTCTACACTTAAGATTCTTTCGTTTGATCACCAACCAGCTCTGTATAGGCAACGAGTCGTTCAACGTAGTTATGAATGTCATGATCGAAATAACCTGTGCATGTGATCAGATTCAGCATCCTTTTCTCAGTCGGGCCAAAAATCTTTCGAAGCGGTGCAGTTTTTTTCAAGCATGGTACCGGACAAGTCCAACACTTGATCTCCTTCAGGTGTTCTGATCTCTAAATCATAGCTTCCCGAATCTAATTCCTTATAATCTGTGATCGCTTTGAATTCAGCCCTACTAAACAGTGAATCCCCACCTACAGGACCTTCATCAACGGTCGGGGCATGATGAAAAAGATTTCAACTTTGAACTGCGCTACTCAGCACATTCACTTTTCCGCGTACAAATTAGTGACTCCTCACTCAAACATAGGTATCTGGGGATCCTGATCATAACAATGGACAAGCATGCTATGAAGCTGCCCACGGTGGTGATAAAGATGAGCTGCAACCTCCACCAGCCACTCGAATCTCGTATACGTCACCCCCCAATAGGACGTGGTTTCTTCCATCAGCATATCTTCCGTCCATCCCGCCACCCTCTCTTTCAGATTGTGAAAATTCTCCCGTAGTTCTTTTCTTATTTCATCAAGTGAATGGATAGATTTACTCCTATAAAAAGAATCCATTTCTTCTTGGCTGGCTCCCCCGGCGATAAGGTCATCCGCCATGCATATGAGAGAAATATGCGAAAGCAGCTCTCCTAGGGAATGCTTGGAAGGAGTGGGTCTTTTTATTAGGTCTTCCTCTTTAAGGCCGGCCATGATGTCTATGATCGACTCTATGGCTACTTCGATTTGGTGCAGGGTGCTTCGGCAAAATACATTCATATTCATTCTCCTCATAACGTTTTACCTTTCATTATACAAGGGGATAACCATTGACACATTCCATTCGCTGGAAAAAAGTTATGACTGTTGAATTTGAGTGATCGTTTGACAGTTAAATTTCCCCCAGTATTCAACAGCTGAAATCCACTTCCAACGCTAAAAGGTGCCTGGCACAGAATCTTCATTCCGTGCCAGACACCTTTTGTAATTGCTTATTTACTTCCTTGCCCCGCTTCTTCAAACTCGTTTTCTTCCACTTCGTTCGAAGCTGCTGCTTCCTTGTCTCCTGACTCGGAAATAGCAGGCTGGTAATGCGTCGGTTGAGTCCTGTTTGCATACGACTTCAGTAATTCCCCCACATCGATGCCTGTCATTTCACGCAGTGGCTCCTGCATGTCGAGCATCGTTCTTGTGATGCTTTTACCAAAGGAAGGAACCCCTTGGCCGTTACCGGAATCGATGATCTTGACCGAATCGATATTATTGAGAGGCTGAGCGATTTTCTCAGCGAACACCGGCAGCATTTCGATGAGTTTCTCTGTGATAATGACATCTCCATGTTTTTCCATGGCTTCAGCCAGCAGTTTACGGGATTCAGCTTCTGCTTTACCGCGTTCACGGATGACATCGGCTTCGGCAGACCCTTCTTCCCTGCGGATCTTCGCTTTTGCTTCCCCGTCGATTTCAGACTTACGTGCTTCCGCTTCTGCTTTACGGGTCGTTTCGTAATAATCTGCATCGGCTTTTGTTTTACGGACCTTGGATTCTTCCGCTTCAAGTTTAACTGCACGCTCCCGTTCAAGGAATTGAAGGGTCAGCTCTTCTTCTTTTACTTCCTTGGCAAGTTTCGCTTTTTCAAGCTCATAGGACTGTTCGGACTTCGCTCTTGCACGTTCGGTTTCTTCTTTGAAGGCAGCATCTTTGATGTCTTTTTCCTTTTTCGATTCTGCAATCGTGATTTGGCGTTTGTATTCTTCTTCTTTCGCTTCCTGGTCGGTTTGGGCACGGTGAATACGTGTTTCACGTTCTGTGTTCGCTTCAGCGATTTCAGCTTGTTTCCGCACCTCAGCGATACGCGGTCGGCCAAGATTTTCTAAGTATCCATTTTGCTCGTCAGCATCCCGGATGTCCGTCAAACCGAGTGACGTAATTTTAAAGCCCATCAGATCAAGCTGTTTCTGGGCGATTTCCGACACATCGGCATTGAATTTTTCGCGGTTGCTGTTTATGTCTTCCACGGTCATTTTTGAGAGAATCGCGCGGAGGTTACTTCCCAGCACCTCGATGATTTCATCTTCAATTTCTTTTTGATCCTTGCCGAGGAACTGCTCGGCGTAGTTTGCGATCCCGTTCAAGGTATCGGCAACCTTCACCATCGCAACGGCATCGGCCACTATCGGAACTCCTCCGTTTGTGTACACTCTTGGTGTCGATAGTTTCAATTGGAATGATGTAAGGTTAACAGGAGTGGACGTCTGGAAACGTCTTAATCTGTATCCCCCACCACGGATGATTTTCATGGAACGGCCTTCCTGGTCGGTGAAAATATTCGATTCCTTCTCAGGATCCCCCAGTTTCGGTCCGGTAATGATCAATGCCTGGTTGGATTTCGCTGTACGATAGCGGAACCTCATCCAGAAATAATATGCGATCCCCACAATTGCTGCAATAACCAGAACAGGAATCAGGAAAACGAAAAATCCAATCACACTCAATGATCCTAGCATTCTGACAACCCCTCTCAACAATTTTTAAATCAGGTATCTGATTTAATTTACATAAAAGTGCCTGCTACACTACTATATACGGATCTGAGATCGAAAAAGTTTCAATAAATTAGGCGAATCTCCTATTTTTATATAAAAAAAGCCTGAACCTCTAGAAGTTCAAGCTTTCATACTATAGAAACAAACCGTGCAATGCACCAAGCAAAGTGAAAACGATGAGATGGTCGCCGATGGCAATCAGGAACATCCGTTTTGAGATGAGTCCAAATAGTGCATTTTTCATAAAGACGATGGAGATGAGAATACCAATAAGTCCACCAATCAATGCCCCTGAAGTCAAACCGCCGGAATTCGTCGCTTGAACAAGAACTCCCACCAGGGCTGAACTGATGAACGCCACTGAGACAGCAACTACATATTTCACCGGTCCAGCTCCATCCTGATCTTTCTTTCCAAGCAGTATCGAATAATAAATCCCCCCGTATATCATATACAACACGGCCCCCACCATAAATGCGGGCAAATTCAAATCAACTGTCATCCCTATTCCTCCATTAATTCGGTTCAATGGCCAGAGCGATCGCTTTTATTCGGCATTTAATATCAAGCGATCCTTGTACACCCGTTACCTCAACAAGCTCCACCGGGTTCCCCAGATATCTAAAGCCGCTTTGTGGCAGCCAGTAGCTATACAGTTCTGAGTAACATTCAATCAGCATGCCCCTGTCCTCATAGTCGACAGGGCCTGGAAACTCATATATTACATGCTTGCCTCCCGAAAAATGATTGAGGTCTTCGCCCGATATGCTTAGATCCTTAACTGCCAGGCGGCATTCGTACCTGTTTTTATCTGCTGGGGTAATGTAGGGATTACTCTTTGGAACTCCGAATAGTAATGGACTTCCCTTCATCAGATTTCTTGCATTTCCCCAATGATAGAGGTCTCGCCACGCCCCAGGGATTCCCTCTTTATAGGAACCTGTATGATATCGATTGATGGTGGTACACTCAGGTAACTCGGCAACCTTCACTTCAGAAAGATCCAGCCATTTAAATCCATTATAGGATTCTCTCATTTGGAATGCTTTCGGATTTGTGCTGAATGTTTTAGATTTCTTGCTATTCATATATTCCCGTGGAAATCGCTCTAAATATGCACCCTCCCTCCAACTTTTCGGATTACTGTGGAAATACGAATTAAACGAATAGGTGAAATAAGATAACGAAGCGAATCCATTTATCATGGCAACTTCTGTAACAGGGATTTCAGGATCATATATCAGCATATGTGCCGCGTTCTCAAGCCGGATCCGTTTCACATATCCGGCAGGGGTTTCACCGATGAACCCTTTAAACAATCGTTGAAAATGATAGGGCGAATAGGTAGATACTTTGGCAAGTTGTTCTAACGATAAATCTTCTGTTAAATGTTGATCTATGTAATCAATAACTTTATTAATCCGTTTTTGCTGGTCACTGTAGGTCATGTCAATTCCTCTCTTATCTTTATAAAAAAACACTACCATACCTTCATGTTGAATAAGATGGGTGGATCTCCCATTTTATCATAAATAGCCTCATCCAAAGGAAGTCTATGATAAAATAATACCGTTCACAATTTAATCATTGCTCATTGGTGAAAATGATTTCGGGTCATTTTCTTAAAAGGGAAGTTGGTGAAAATCCAACGCGGTCCCGCCACTGTAAAGCTGAGATTTCATATGTATCCACTGTTTCACGTCGGAATGGGAAGGAGTATGAAATTGGAGACGCTTAAGCCAGGAGACCTGCCAAGCTGAGAAGAACACATAAGTTCCTACGGGAGATAGGAGGGTGTTGCGCATATGAAACGTCATACAGGGAACCAAGAGATCCTGGACGCTCGTTTGGAGTAGCTGCATCTTCTTTTCACAAAGGAAGATGCTTTTTTTTGTTTCGCCATTATACAATCAGGGAGATGAATAGATTGGAACAAGTTTATTCTATTGAGCGTTCACGAACCGTCCAAACCAGATTGGTACTACCACCGGATACCAATCATATGCAGACAATCTTCGGGGGAAAGGTATTGGCATTTATCGATGAAATCGCTGCACTGTCAGCCATGAAGCATTCGAGTTCTGTGGTGGTCACGGCTTCGATCGATTCGGTCGATTTCCTGTCATCCGCAACTGTCGGGGACGCACTCAGCCTAGAGGCGATTGTAACTTCCACGGGAAGGACTTCGATGGAGGTGTATGTAAAAGTTTTCTCTTCGAATCTATTGACAGGTATCAAAACCTTGACGACGGAATCATTCCTTACCATGGTTGCGGTGGATGAAAACGGTAAGCCGAAACCGGTGCCGAAAGTGATACCGGAAACAGAAGAGGAGAAGCGATTGTTCAAATCAGCTGTTCTGAGGAAGGAACATCGTAAAAACCGGGCATTGATAAAATAAGTTTATAGGTATGAACAGCACGCTGTTCATACCCTTTATTCACAATAAATATTGTCTTACCAGTAAAAGAAAACCGAGCAGATGATGACGGCGATCCATGCTGCGGATGACCAAATTCCTGCCCGCATTAAGTCCTTGTCGGTAAAATAACCGTACGAGTAGCTGATCAGATGAACCGGGGACTGGGTGACGAGAAAAAAGCCCGGGACGCATGCCAGGAATACCGGCATGGCAATTTGCATGGGTGATAAACCCGGGATTGTGTGCCCAATCGTGATGCTGAGAGGGAGCATGATGGTCAAAAACCCCAGGATATTGACGAATACGATCCGAATAATACTCGTACATAAGATGAGGAGCAGGATGATCACCCAGGATGGGCGGCCAGTAAGTATAGAATTCAACCCTTCTGCCATCCATTCAATCGTCCCTGTCTCGACCAGCATCCCTGATACCATCAGAGTAGAGGCAAAAAAGAGCATCAGATCCCAATCAATGGATTCCCGCGCTTCTTCCCACTTCCATACTCCCGCAAAAGGAATGACGGTCATACATGCGCCCAGAAGGCCAACCTGAGGAATGGAATATCCATGCAGAGGCTGTGCAATCCACAGGATCAACGTTCCTCCGATGATACACATGATTTTCTTTTCATTGATGCCGACCGGCCCAAGCTCACCGATTCTTTCTTCGATCAATGCCAATAACAGCTTTCGTTCAATCTTCTCAGGGGGAAAGATCATTAAGAATATTCCCCACAATATCACGATAAAAAGCAGCACCGGTATTCCAAAAATAAGGAACCATCTTATATAATTCAGATCGCTTGAAACATCGCTCAGGATCCCGAAAGCGTAGATAGTGGAACTGGCCCCAGTCGCGACAAATGACCCTGAAATGGCAGCCAGATAGGCAACCCCTATAAACAGCGACTTGCCCAGATAATGGACATCCGCTATTTTTCGCAGACTTTTCATCAGGCTGTCGAGTACCGATGATAACAGGCTGCCCTTCCCTACATTCGACGGTATCAGGACAGACAGGACAGTCATGAGCAGAAACGAAATGAAAATCAACGCTTTCCCAGACCCTCCAGACAGCTTTAACATATAGAGCGATACCCTGCTTGCCAGACCGGTTTTGATGAATGCAGTTGAGATAATGAATGTGGAAAACAAGAGCCAAACAATACCCGAACTAAAATATCTCAAAGTCTGTTCATAACTGAAAAAATGAAACGATATCAGCAATATAAGCAGCAGCGAACTGAACGCAAGAGGAAATACTTTGCCGATCCACAGGATTTGTATGATGATGAGTGCAGCGATAGCCTTCCATGTTTCATCCCATTCAAAAAATGGGAGAAAGAATAAGGCATATAATAGAAACGTGATAACCAGTAACAGTTGTTTTCTCATGACGATTACTCCCATCTTTCAATCAAAGGAAAAAGCCACCGGCGATGGGGTGACTTTTCCTTTTCATCAATAACTGTCAGTGAATGATCGTTGAGTCCTGTTTATTGCCAAGGGCATACCGGGCAGCTGAAGAACCGGCTGTTTTCCCATATACAGCCCCGGACATCAATCCCGATCCTCCAGGATAATTGTGATAAAAAATACCGCCGACCATTTCTCCAGCAGCGAACAGGCCGGATAGTGGTTGATCATCTTTTTTTAACACCTCACCTGAAGGATTGACCCGGAGTCCCCCAAATGAAAACGTAATGCCGCACGTAACCGGGAATGCATAGAATGGCCCCTTTGCGATCCTCAATGCCCAGTTCGTCTTTTCTGGTGTAAGCCCTGCTGTTTTCTTGCCGTCTTTTTCCGTAGGATTGTATTCCCCGTCTTGAACGGCTGCATTATATTCCTCAATCGTCTGCAGGAATTGCTTCTTGTTAACGGAAAGCTGATTAACAAGCTCCTCCAGGGTTTCACCGTTGTAACAGGTCGCTTCCTCAAGATCATATTCCTTCCTGAGCAGTGGACGAACTTGAGAGTCGTAAACCTGATAGGCGACATGATCAGGTTGTTTCAGGATTTCCCTCCCGTACTTTGCGTACGTATAATTCCGGAAATCCGCACCTTCGTCTACAAATCGTTTTCCATCTTTATTCAGCATGATGCTGAGGGGATAGGAATGTTTCTTGAAGATGTCACCGGGTTTTTTAAAGTCACCGACTTTCGGTGCATGATAATCTGTGCCGATTGAATGACAGCCGGAGTATTCACCAAACTTCTCCGCTCCTGCCGCAACCGCCATTGTAATCCCGTCCCCTGTGTTATATTCGGTTCCGCGTACGATTGCCGCTTCCCATTCTTCCCCGATTTGTTGTTTCCGAAGCTTTTTGTCTGCTTCAAAACTGCCGCAGGCAAGAATGACACCTGTGGATTCAACGTTGATCCTCTCCTCATCCTTCTGTACAACCACACCGCTTATCTTTCCGCCTTCTTTTACAAGCTCCACTGCAGCAGCCTCATACCAAATATCGATACCCATTTCCCCTGCACGGGAAAAAAGCTGCTTCATCAACCCGATGCCTTTGTTTTCCGTCTTGATCGGAAGACCTCCCCAGAAATGCCGCTTGCCTTCCTTTTCATAAGATTGATTATCATAATTGAGTTCGAATTTCACTCCGTGCCCCTTCATCCACACGAGCGTTTCAAACGAGCGGTCCACCAGTTGTCTGGCAAGCTCCGGCAGACTCTCCCCTTCTGTTACGCGCATGATATCATCATAATAATCTTCCTCATTGTAGTCGGGCATGACGATTGTATCCGCTTCTTCCTCAGAGAGATCCGTCACGACCTTCCGAATATCTGTGAGATCATGATAGGCCACCCGAATCGCTCCATCGGTGAAAAATGAATTTCCGCCTCTTTTATGTTCAGGACCTTTTTCCAGGACCAGTACTTCCGCACCTTCTTCACGGGCTGAAATGGCCGCACATAAGGCTGCATTCCCCGCTCCAACGACAACTACGTCGTATGAGTTCTTTTTTGACATCGATACTCCTCCTTATTACATGTCTTTTGAGATAGGGTCGATAGGATTCTTCCCTTTCTTTTTAAACGCTTTGATCAGCAATGGATAAAATAGTGATAAAAGAGTCAATGCACCCAATGCGATGGCAATCGGCGTATCAAAGAATATACCGAGGTTGCCATTTGACGAAAGCACGGCCATCCTGAAGTTCTGCTCCATATCCGCTCCGACGATCAATGCCAGAACAAGCGGGGCAATCGGAAAATCCATGACCTTGAGGAATAACCCGAATATTCCGAAAATCAATAGCAGGAAGAAATCCACTGCACTGTAACTGAGTGTGTAAGTTCCGATAAATGCCAGGATCACGATCACCGGATATAATACTTTCGCCGGAGTATCAAGAATCTTTACCAACAAGCCGACCAGCAGGATATTGATGATGACAAGTGCAATATTCCCGATGAACATACTATTGATCAGTGTCCAGACGGTATTGGGATCATTTTCGAACAAAAGCGGTCCAGGCTTCATGCCAAGCATGACGAGAGCTCCTAGCATGACAGCGGTTGTACCCGATCCCGGGATCCCCATCGTCAATAGCGGAATCATAGCCCCTACTGAAGCTGCATTATTGGCAGATTCAGGTGCTGCAAGCCCTTCTACTGCACCTTTCCCGAATTCTTCAGGTTTTTTGGAAATTTGCTTCTCTGTCGAATAACTGATCATGGATGCGATCGATCCCCCGGCTCCCGGAAGGACACCCACCACGAATCCAAGCGGCCCGCTTCTGAGAATCGGCCATAATGACCGTTTCCACTGCTTTTTCGTAAACCAGATCTTCCCGACTTTCTTTTTCTCTTTTTTCACCTGATCGATCGTCAAATAATTGTAAAGGACTTCCCCGACTGCATATACACCGATGATCACGATCAGGAAATCGATCCCTTCACTTAAATGTGAACTTCCGAAAGTGAAACGATAGACTCCGCTCTGAGTATCAATGCCCACCGTACTGAGCATCAACCCAAGGAACATCGCGATGAAGCCCTTTACCATTTTCCCTACCGATAAAGCAACAATGGCGGAAAGAGTCAGCAGCATCAATAAAAAGTATTCAGCAGGACCGAATTTCAAGGCAAAGCTTGCAAGCGGCTCGGCAA
Organism: Bacillus sp. es.034; assembly: GCF_002563655.1. Classification (GTDB taxonomy): domain Bacteria; phylum Bacillota; class Bacilli; order Bacillales; family Bacillaceae_B; genus Rossellomorea. The sequence continues at coordinate 4,092,222 of NZ_PDIY01000001.1, forward strand.
GGAAGATAAATCCGATGACAGCCATCATTCCTCCGATGAAAGAGGCGACTGCCGATATAGCCATGGCCTGTCCTGCCTGGCCTTTCTGAGCCATCGGATAGCCATCGAATGTGGCAGCAATGGCTGAACCGTCACCTGGTGTATTTAATAGAATCGAACTCCTCGATCCCCCGTACATCGCCCCATAATAAATGGCAGCCATCAGGATGATGGCACTGACGGGCTCCATGCCGAATGTAATCGGGATCAAGACAGCCACGGCAGTTGCCGGCCCGAGCCCGGGGAGCATACCGACGATCGTCCCGAGAAATCCTCCAATGACAACCCACATAATATTTATTGGTTCCAACGCAGTTGTTAACCCCTGCATAAAATTGCTAAAATCCATCTAGTGCACCTCCTATGGAAGACTGACTCCTAATAAAACGCTGAATGCATACCATGATAGAAAAGAAAAGCTGATTGCCACTATCACATTCACAACATATTTCTTCCTGTTGACCGTAAATAACAAAGCACCCAAAAATAAAATAGTAGAAAATAAGAACCCGACCCGTTCAAATATAAACGCATAAACAGCCCCGTATAAAACAGTCAGGGCAATCAATTTCGGTGTTCTCCCTTTCAGCAGAAGCTTGATATCTTCATTATGAACATGACGGCTCTTCCACTCCTGAAATAAGTAAACCACGCTGAATACCAGCATGAATACACTTAATCCGACCGGAAAATAGAGCGGCCCGTTTGGGTTCCCGAGATTGGCCTTTGGCAAATTGATGGATGCTATTAAAAAAAAGAAGCTTAATAGAATTAAAAAAATGGGCATCCCGAGTTTGATTGCTCTCATGCATTTCAACCTCCTCTATGACAGGGGACCGGCGGGAGACTCTCATCAGTCCCCCACCCGTCCGTCAGATTAATTTTTCAACCCGGAGCTTTCAACAAGATCCGAATATAATTTTTCCTGCTCTTTCATGAATTCTTTCGATTCTTTACTGTCTTTGTAAAAATCATCCCAGTCGTTGTTTTCAAGCATTTTCTTCCATTCGTCCGTTTTGACCATTTCTCCGATTTTTTCATCCCAATAGGCGATTTCTTCTTCGGTCATATCGCCAGGTCCCATGATGCCTCTCCAGTGAGGGAACACCATGTCCACCCCTTCTTCCGTCCAGGTTGGAACGTCATCCAGCCCTTCAAGCCTTTCTTCAGAAGATACCGCAAGGATCTTCAGCTTCCCTGCCAAGTGCTGCTCTTTCACTTCTGAAAGGGAGGTCGTCACTGCATCTACATGTCCGCCGAGCAGCGCCGTCACAACGTCGCCGCCGCCTTCATAGACAAGAAAGTCGAGTTTAGTAGGATCGATCCCCTTCTCGCTTGCTGCCTGTACAATCGACAGGTGGTCATCATTGCCGAGTCCAGGCCCGACTCCGATTTTGATGGATTTTGGATCTTTCTTCATCTGGTCCAACAGTTCAGTTGCCGTTTCATACTTTGAATCCACAGGAACTGCGAGGGCCTGCCATTCAGTTGCCAAAGTGGCAATCGGCGTGAATTGTTCATGTGATAGATCGCTTTGTCCCAATAGTTTATTTGTCAGTACCAGACTTGAATTGATTGCAAGATGGTGCGCATCCTTCTTCTCTAGATATTTCCATCCCGCTTCTCCGCCTCCGCCCGGTTTGTTGATGACATTGATGTTTTTATCAACGATGTCGTTGTCACGTAACACCTTCTGGACAGAACGTGCCGTTAAATCCCAGCCTCCACCCGGAGAAGCCGGTGCGATGATTTCAATATTCTTTGACGGAAATTCCTTGTCACCCGAAGCAGAGCTCGAACAGGCAGTCATCAAAGCCATTACACAAATGATCAGTACAAAGCCAAACTTTTTCATTATTTCTGCACCCCTTTTATCTTGTTTGTACTCACCGAAAACATCCTCTGTCAAAAAGGTGAAATACGTTAAGTTAATCCTAGTCGGCAAACGAGTCTATGTAAACGTTTCCAAAATATTATCTTTTAAAAAATTTATGGGGATTTTGTTCATTTTGTTCACTGGTTTCTTTCCATTTTAAATAAAGAAGTCTGCCGCAATGGATTAAAGTGATCACTTTAATCCATGCGGCAGACACGATAGTCCCGGAATCTATTTCACTGCATTCTCACTTCCCATCCGGTATCTCCTTTCCGGACGTCCGACGATCCCATATACATGCTCCACCGTAGCATCTCTTACCCCGACCAGATATTCGAGATATCTCCGTGCGGTTGTCCGGGATGCCCCCATCTTTTCGCCGACTCTTTCCGACGTGATGCCTTCTTTCTCCTCTTGCAAGATTGCTGTCACTTTATGAAGAGTCAAATAATCGATGCCCGGCGGAAGATCGTATCTTTTTTCGGGGGCTTTCTTTTTTTCTTTCACAAAGAATTGATCCAGCATCTGTTGATTGACCTCTTCCGCAGAATTAAGCGCCGCTTTTTTCTGAAGATAGGACGTGATTGCTTCTTGGAATTTCTCCAGTGTCACCGGTTTGATCAAATAATGTTCTACACCATACCGGAGTGCCTTTTCTAAAAAAACCTTATCTTTTGCAGCCGTGATCATGATGATATCAACGGAAGGATAATCAGAGCGTATTTTATGCAGTAATTCAGTACCAAGCTGATCAGGCATATATACATCAAGTAAAAGCAAATCAACATATTGTTTATCGAGAATGGTCAATGTTTCCTTAGCATTCATCGCTTTACCGACTAATGTCAGCTGCTCATTCTTCGCAAGAAATTCTTCATGTATCTGTGCAATGCGAAAATCATCTTCGGCAATGACAACTTTAATCATACCTATTCCCCTTTTGTGTGTGATTTCGGCAGGATGACAGTGAAAACCGTCCCTTTATCCTTTTTGGAATCCCATTCAATCGTACCCCCGAGCAGGGATAGTTCTTCCTGGACGTTTGTAAGTCCATACCCCCGGTGGTCGCCCTTGGATGAGACTCCTTTCTGAAGAATACGACCCTCTTCTTCTTCAGATATCCCTCTTCCGTTATCTGCAATTTCAAAGATGACATCGTTGCCAATATCGGTAACGAAAAAAGAAACGACCTTGATCTTTTGGTTATTGTCCATCACCGCTTCGAATGCATTATCAATCAGATTACCCAATATAACGATAAGGGGTGAAAGACCGATGAATACAGGAAGCGGGGAAAGCGAACTTTCACCGTCGATTTGGAAATCTATTTTCTTTTCTGATGCTTTTGCAATTTTTCCTAATAGAATGGCCTGAACTTTCTCATCCAGGATACTCTGAAAGAATATGGTCGAATGATACTCCTGCAGATCCGATTCCTCCTTGAGGAATGTGATGGCTTCTTCATATTTTTGCAGCTGAAGCAACCCGAGAAGTACATGCAGGTTGTTTTTGAATTCGTGCGTCTGTGCCCGTAAGTCCTGCGAGTATTGCTGAACGTCCGAAAGGGCATCCACCATTTGTTTAATTTCTGTCCTGTCCCTGAAGCTGAACACAGTTCCTGCCTTCTGATTATTTTCGATGATAGGCTGGGCATTTACGATCATCGTCTTTTCTTTATATTGAAGTTCGATGTTGGAAATATGTAAAGAAGAAGCCAGCATTTCGGACATCTTATGAGAAGAAATGACTTCTGTCACGAATTCACCCTCAACGTTTTGCTGAATATCAAGTAACTCATGGGCAGATTGGTTCATCATCGTAATCACACCTTGTGTGTCGATGGCTAAAATCCCTTCCTTCACAGATTGCAGAACCGCATTTCTTTCCCTGAAGAGCGCACTGATCTGATACGGTTCCAGACCGAGGGTATCCCTTCTGATACTCCTGGCCAAAAACAGACTGCCGAATACCCCGAGGATCAGGACTCCCCCGGAAAGAGCAAGCATGGTGCGGATTTCATAGGCAATCTTATCCCGAATGGTTTTCATATCAAACTCCACCGTTACGGTGCCTTCGACTTTTTTGTAGTTGTCATACCGGATCATGACCGGGACAATCCCCTTTAACACTTCCTCGTCGCCATCCCCGGTATGAATCAGATTATTACTTCCGAATACCAAAGCACGATACCGTTCTTCGGGATCCCCCTCCCCGATTGCTTGTCCGACAAAACTGAATATCTGCCCGTCCCTGTTTTCAATCAGGACAGCAGAAGCATCCACCTGATCGCGGATTTGTTCCGTGACCACACTTAGATCTTCTACAGGCTCCTCATTCTTAAAAGAATCCTGAATGACTGGCATATAAGAAAGTGTTTTGGCCGTTTGCATCGCCAGATCTTCTGCCTGCGAAACGTCTTCCTGTGATTCCCGGTATGCAAACATCCATGTAAGCAGCCCGATCACGATCAGCAGCAGCGAAATGACCAAGCCCAATATTTTGACCTGAAGCGGCACCTTAAGAAGTCTATTCATCCAAATACCCCTGATTATACTGAATTTTCTATTATATTAATATATCATACTCATTACAGGATAAGGAACTTAAAAAAGCCTTAGTTTATAACAGCAACCCTTCTCAATCAGAAGAAGAGAAGATGCTGTTTAAAACGGGACCTTTGCGTAAAGAACGACTACAAGCAAGGGACGCAGGAAGATCTGCTGAATGTTGATGGCGATCGTCGCTGCCCATTCGTTCGTTTCTGAGAAATAAACCGGAATGGTTTCCATGATGCCGAAGTTGGCGATTTTAAGTCCTCCGAGGCACATATGAAGGATGCCGAGCTGATGAGTAAGGCAATCGTCTGGGAAACCTGTTCTGAAAATAATACGATCGAGTGCCTTCTGAACTTGGGCAGCAGATGCTGCTTGAACAGGTGGAACCTTCCTGCACCAATCGAACGTGACACCTGGATGAATTCATTTCCCATAAAAAGCTTCATCTCTTCTCCTAAGTAGATTCCGAGAGACGGGACTGTCACAGCCGCAATCGCAATCACTTGGATGAAGAAATACCGGTTGGAAGGGAGAATTCCTCCCCCCACAGAATCGCCCATAAATAAAAAGCTTGAGGAAATCTCCTCAAGCTTTTTAACAATAATTAATCTGGTTTCTAACACAACATTTAATCAAGGGACCTTACATAATCGGCAATCTTGGACATTTCGATTTGACTCAGCTCCGATTTCTCTTCATATTGGTGACGCTGAATGGATTCCTCGATGGTCCCGGCACTTCCATCATGAAGATATGGGCCAGTCGCCCACACTCCCACCAGACTTGGTGTATCAAAACTTTTTCCATCCCGTGGATTTGTGAAGTCCGCCCTGGCGTCGCCTTTTGTTGACACGTCATACCGGTTGGCTGTCCCGATATCATGTAGATAGTCTGTCACATCCGTTGTCAGCTTTCCGTCCTCACCGGTTGCTTCCACACTATCCGTAAACTGACTGCCGCTATGACAGGAGATACAGGAGGCTTTGGCTTCAAAAAGAGCCTTTCCGTCTTTCGCCGAGCTTGTTAATTCCCCATTTTTCTTATAAGGACTCTGTGGAACGGGGAAAGATAACGGATCCTTCAGATAGGCAAATAAATCATCATACATCTTCTCAACATCCGCCGGCAGTTTTTCCCCAGGCTCATATTTCATCATACCTCCCATTTCACCCTGGACCGTGAGGAGATAATCCGTAAAGTCATCCCGGCTGCCGTCCCACGTAAAGAGTCCGGTTTCCGCAGTCCTTGTGTTCGTAGGGACATTCCGCTGCCCCCTTCCAGTCATCAAGGTCAATCCGTTGATCTCTCCATCACTGTGACAGGAAACACAGCTCATCCAGTTGTTACCGGTGATATCCGCTTCAAACTCATCGCTATTGGCACTGTAAAAAATGGTTTTCCCCTTACGAACCTGTGGATCGAGAGGATCTTTTTCAATCAGGGAGATGTTATCCTGAAGCTTTTTCGCCCTTGAATGAGTCGAGCTGCCTCCCGAATCAATGGTCGCAAGGTCGTGACTCATGGCATTATGGACGTAAAGAGTTTCTCCGTTGTTACTTAATAAGATTCCTCGGGGATTATCCCCTTCGATCCTTCGTAGAATCTGCGTGGCATTCCCACCGCGCTTCAGATCAAAAACGACTAAGTCTTCACTTCCCGACATCACCACATATGCTTTCGATCCATCCTTTTGGAACGCCACATCATAGGGATTTGATACGATCATCGTCTCATTTTTTGAATTCAGCACGTTGATTTCATCAAACAATTCTTTTCTTTTATCCACCAATTCCTCATCTTTTTCAAGATCGATGATGGAGATCGCTGGAAAGATTGTTTCCTCAAACTGAATGGGAGTATCTATATTGGTCACCAAGTGAGGGATCCATGCCGTTTTACCATCGGGTGCAATCACAAATTGCTCAAGGGTATTGGGGATCCCCTGGCTCTTTTTCCGGTCAGAAACATCAGGCGAGTCTGCCAGTTTAATGGTTTTTGCAACCTTTTTCTTTTCTGTATCCAGCACGGATATTTCACCGGATAGATAATGAGGAATATATAACTTTTTCGCATCTGCTGTTTCAGCCATCGTTCTTGGTCGATCGTCGACTGGAATCGTCTCAGTTACGTCCCCACTCTTCACGTCCACCATCATAATCGTGCTCTCACGGTAATTGGCTACATACAGGGTCTTACCATCCTGGCTCGTCAGGAGTCCAAAAGGCTCCGTTCCCACCTCATAGGAATCTACTACTTTCCCTTCTCCAAGCGAGATGACAGCAATCTTATTATCATACCGGCACGAAACATACAGGCGATCTTCATCCGGTGATAAAGCCAATTGAACCGGTTCTTTCCCGACAGGAATTTCTTTTTCAACCTTCTGTGTTTTCTCATTCACGATAGAAACCGTATTTGCATCAAGATTGGCAATATATAGCTCGGTTCCTTCTTTATTCTGGAGCATGTTATCACTATTGACCGATTCCTTACGAACTGACTCGAAGCTTGGGTCATCTTTGGTTGCCGTTTGAACTGAACATGCAACAAGCGTTCCTGCTAAGAGAAACGCTGTTGCATATCCTATCATTTTCTTCATAGGATCCCTTCTTTATCGTTTTTCGACTGTCACAGGAAGCAATACGGGAGCTATCCCGTTTTGACCATGTCCGGCCTGAATCTGCGGAACATTGTCACCATCAGTATTTCCTGATGAGTCCTTGCTGTCATAGTAATCCCCTGTGTCCCAGAATTCACTTGCCTGCATTCCTTCTTCACTGGACGGACCATCGATGACCGTATCGTAGAAATCACTGTAACGGTCCGTGATCGCATCGATTTCAAGGCTTTCAGGTCCATCGGAATCCGATTCCCTGTTACTTAAATTTTGCAGGGCGACCCGGTATGTGGCAGACAATGCGCCTGCTGTATATGGGGTATACTCCATTTTCCCTTTCGATGTTTCGTACACTTTCAGCTCGTCATCCCAAAGCTTAGAGTCCATAGCATCGTAGATCGAGCGAGCTGCTTTACGATATTTCTCATCTTCAGTGGCTAAATAAGCAGCCGTCAATCCTCTTATGGCCCCTAATTGCGCATCCAATGTAACATCTCTGTCTGCACCGTTTTCAAGGTCGAACCCTTTTGCAACGAGACCAGAATCCATGACCAGGTTGTCTATCATGAAGTCTGCCTGCTTACGGATCATTTCGAGTGCACGTTTGCCTTCAGATGTTTTCAGGCCTTCAGCTGACTCCCCTGATGCGTACCCGACAGGAAGCCCATCGATTGCACGCTGGAAGATCCTCATCGATTCCATTGTGTATCCTGCCTGGAACGTATCCATATACGTCCCTTGTTCTTTTCCATCATTTTCTGTTACAAACATCCCTTTATCGTCATTGAAATGCATGGCATCAATATTCTTGAATACATGAAGCATCACATTCTGATTGGCAGTGAACGGATCCGTTCCTTTCACATCGTTGTCGGATGAGTCATCCGTATTCTCTTTAGGTGCAGAAGGATATGGTGCACCGTCAAACAACGCCTGGAATGATGGTGTCTTGTTCGGATTGCTTTCCCTTTGGTCCGTCATTCCATAGAATTCTGAACTTGGCCAAAGCATCATCCACTGGTCTTGAAGTACACTGCTGGAGTCTTTGACGGAAAGTGACTTGGCGTTTGGTGCCTCCTTACCGTCTTCTGTCACCTCTATGCTATGTGGTAAATAAACATATCCTTTCGACGGATCATACTGGCTTCCGAGTCCCGCTGCCGCCAAATCCCCTGTAGAAGCATCAACGAACAGTTCATTCCCGATGTAATTCACTTTATTCCATATTTCTTCCGTCAGGACCGCTCCCTGGAAACCATCGGCTGAGCTGACTCCCAATGCAACATTCTCATCATCATCATCCTTTGACGTTTCTCCGGCAAGCTCCTCGTCCCCATCAATCGTGTGGAAGCCGCCCATGAAATCACCGGCCCATAGCGCCTGCTTTAAGAACGTTGCCCCATACGCTGAAGGGACAAGGGTTTTCTCCATTTTATCACGATCCCATCGGAGTGATTCGAAGTTTACTTGATACATAGGTACATAGCTTCCGTCATCATTTGCTGCATACTCACTTGTATCTACTTTACTTTTATAATGGGGATCGCCGGCAGAGTATTCGATGAAAGTCGGATACATATTCCTAAAAATTTCATCTTCCGGATATCCGACAGCACCCGCCAATTCATAAAAGCGGCTTCCCAATATTTCATCTGCTGTTTTTCCATTTTGAAGGATGTCCACTGCTGGACCATTGATCAAATGCAATCCCAGACCCGATTTTTCAACTACTTCATACATGGCTTCCTCTGAATATTCATAGGATTCAACGCCGGCAGTATAATCAAATTTTGTCGGTTGATCCAGTTTATTGATATCCAATATATCCAAATCCAGTCCCAGGCTTTCTGCCAACGGTTCACCGGATAATTCAAATTCTGCATAAGCAAACATATTCCCGGCAGTATCAAACGTATAATCAGATACATTCACTCTGCTTGCACCCTTTTTCGCTTCTTCAGATTGATTTCCGTCTGCTTCTGATGCTCCATCCTTCCCGCTTACACATCCAGCAAGTAGGAGTGAAGATGCCAAAACGGACGCGGATAATACTTTCCATGGTCTATTCATTCTATGTAGCCCCTCTCAACGTTCACGAACCATTCGAGAATGATTCTCATTACTGTCTATTAGTATAGTTTAATTGAGAAAGAATCTCAATAAGAATTTTCATAAAAAAGAAATCGATTTCATTTTTTCAAATCATTATCCATTCATTTGAAACTTTGTCCTTTTGAGAACCGTACTCTTTGTAAATGGAAAAAAAGGAAGAGTGATAAAAGTGAAGAAAAATATTGTACTATTGGATCTGATGATTTACGTCGCCCTCCCTCTATTTGTATGGAATATCATGAGGGATTACACCGGAGATTATTACGCCATGCTCCTTTCATCTGTTCCCGGGATCATTTATACCGTCTACCGATTCATCGAGATGAAAAAAGTGAATACATTCGGCCTGTTCATTTTGCTCACCTTGATTGTCGGTACCCTGATAGACGTACTGGCCGGTTCGTCATTACAGCTTCTTTGGAATAATGTTTATTACGCTGCCGGGATCAGTTTGTTTTTCTTTGTTACCATGGTCGTCAGAAGGCCCATCACCTTATACTTTGGCCTTGATTTCGCAGAGCTCCAAGGCCATGACCGTACGTTTGGTAAGAGACTTTTCTATAAGAAACCTCTGTATATCTTGTTTCAGTTGATCACGCTTTGCTTCGCACTGAGGAGCGGGATCCTCGCTGTTGTGAAAGCATGGCTCATTATGGAATATGGTGTGGAGGCATTTGATAAAGGCATCATCCTGCGTCAGGCGTTCAGCTGGATCATAACCGGTATCACCGTTGCCGGATTCTTCTATATCGGGAAGATCATCAATGACTCCCCTCATTTAGTTCAGGAAGTACAGAATGAACTCCAAGAAGAAAAGACTGATGCCGTGTAGCCTTTTGGATGTTTCTGCCTTCAGACCTCCGTCTTGTCCCACCCCTATGGAACATAGAGAATATTTTTCCTATAATGGATAATAAAACGTTCACGCCGAGGTGTACTATGATTGAAGGTAAATTGATTAAATTTCATCGGGAAGAATCAGGATTGACCCAGGAGCAGCTTGCACAGGGGATCTGCTCCACCACACATCTAAGTAAAATCGAAAGGGGGATCACAGAGTACTCAAGTGAAATCACCGATTTACTTGCTAAAAGGCTTGGAGTCGATATGGTCGCAGAACGTTCGCGATATGAATCCCTGCAGCATACATTGGCCAAGTGGAACGATGCGATCATTATGATCCGGCCCCATGAAATCCATCAACTGAAATCAGAAATCGAAAAAGAGCCTTTACGATTTTTATCCGATTTCTTTTTCCAATATCATTTATTATTAGCAAGGTACCATCTGTTCTTGAATAACCCTCTAAAAGCAAACGAAATCCTGAGCATGATCAAAACGAAACAGGACTCTCTTTCCCCTTATGAGCACAACCTTTTACTGCATGTAAGAGGAATCTATTATTATTCAACGAGAAAATTCGACTGCTGCATCCAGGCCTTAAAGCAAATTGATGATGAATACCCGAACGCTGAATATTATTTTCATCTGGCAACAGCCTATCATTCCATCCATTCAAATACGTTTGCCTATTACTACGGCCAAAGGGCACTGCAGTATTTCCAAAAAACATTAAATATCCTCAGAGTCATCGATTCTGAAATTCTCATATTAATTCAATTGAACGCGAAAGAACCTTTCGATATGGAACAGACCAAACAACAGTATAATAAACTCCTTAGAGTCTGTGAATCGGTCAACTCCATGGAAAGGGCACATAAAATCCATAATAACCTGGGATTCGAATATTTCCGCAGAAAACGATATAAGGAATCGAAAGTAGCATATGAAAGGGCATTGGATCTCACGACAGAGAAAACCCCTGCTTCTTCTTATTTAGTCACACTCAGTGGATACATCCTTTCCTGTATAAAAGGGAGCCTTCTTCCTGAAGAAGAGCTCATTCACCTGGCAAACAGTGGGCTGAAGAAAGCCAGGGAGCACCAGGACCCCACCTTTGTATTCTTCGAGATCTATCTTCTTACACTGAAAAACAATAATGAAGAACTCTATCAGTATATTGAAAAAAACGCCCTTCCCCACTTCAAAAGGACGGGCAGTCAGTTAATGTACCAGCATTATGAACGGCAACTCTTTTTGTATTATGTCAAAACCGGCCAAACAGAAAAAGGGTTCGAGCTCGCATCCGAAAAGATGGCGAATGAAATCAGTTACTACGAATTGGAATGATCCCTGCACGATGTGTGAATGAAATCAGTTACTACGAATTGGAATGATCCCTGCACGATGTGTGAATGAAAACACTTACCATTATTGGGTTCAACTTCTCAATCCCTCCTTCATATACTATCGTGAAAGGAGGCGATTAGAATGGATCGATTCATTCTTTTATTAGTAGCAGGTATTCTTTCCGGTTTCGCATTGTTAAGGGCACCACTTAACGGAACATTTTTAGAAAGCGTGTCACCGGTAACGGACATCATCGGTATTTTAGCTATCCTCGTATTCTCACTCTTCTTAATCTATAAAGGGATTATGGCGATGCTCGGTAAGTAAATGAAGAGACCCGGATTCATTCCGGGTCTCTTTTATCTGATTGAAAAAACCAAAGGTTTAAAAATTCCTGGTACTCCTCTGAATTTATTTCACTTTTCTTTACGTTCCCTTTCTTCCATTGAGTAAAGGACGTATCTGTCAAGGTCACACTCCCGTCATCCGTTCGTTTTGTCAGTAACCGATGTTTATTAAAGGGGGAGTCCGGATGATCTTCCACTGTGACACGCACGTCGTCAAGGAAACGAACATCCTTGATCGTTCGTTTGGAATCAAATGCATACCCGATTCTCCAATCGGTGTCTTTATGCTTTAATTTCATTTCTAATTTATAATCCCCATAAGCCGTTTCACCTGCCCGTATTCTGAATTCCCCATTGGCGGAAGAGATCGTCTCCCCCGATAATGGTACGGGTTTCATCGGAATATTCCCTCCGAAGCCCCCATCCAGAATATAATAATGTTTTTCGTGACACACCTTAACGGCTACATGTGTCCTGCCGATTCGCCCGAACGTGCCTGAAGCATGATCATAGACCGCTCCCTGTATTAAGGAAGCTTCGAATCCGTTTTCTATCAGGAATAAATAAAGGAGTGAATTTAGTTCATAACAAAGACCTCCCTCATTCAAGATGAGCATTTTATTCAATAGATGATCTTTGGTCAGTTTATGGGACCTTTCTTCAACAATGCATATATTTTCAAATGGAATATGATGCGCCATTTTTTCTAATATGATATCCAGATCCTGAAAGGTTACGGGATCTGGACTTGAATACTGAATCCTTTTGCGGAATAGTTTGTCCAGATTGTTAATGGCGAGTACATCCTTTCTTGGAGGTTAGTCTTTAAAGTTTACCTGCTTCTCATTGTCGATTTCAAGGGAAGAGGTTATCGCCTGACATTCAGCTTGGGATTCAGGCGCGGCCAATCGCCTTTATTTCGGTCAAAATTCACTAAAGCTGAATCCGCAACTTCTCCGCTCTTGCCCTGGAAACACATGTTAAGATCGAGTGGTGTTCATTCCTCTCACTTTCACTCAAGAAAGAATCACCGTGGTCGACTTCCCCTTCCAATACCTTCACCTCACATGTCCCGCAACGACCGACCCGGCAGGAATACGGCGCATTGACCCCTGCCTTGAGAAGGGCTTCTAATAAATTCCTGTCCTTTGGAACTTTAATGATAGGTCCACTTTTTAATTCCACCCAAAAATCATGAGGCACGATTGACTGAGGAGGAGTGAATCGCTCAAAGTGAATGCTTGCCCGGGGGTATCCGATGGAAAGGGCACTTTCAGTCCATTCATCAATAAATGATGGCGGACCGCAAAAGTATACATGGGTACCGATTCTATGTTCGTGAAGACTATCATCTGTTAATCTATTTTCTGATGAGAAATAAAAATGGACCTCTTTAGGATACATGGTCTTTAACTGATTATAGAATGAACAATGTTCCTCGGACTTTGCAGCATAATGAAGTTCAAAGGATCGACCTTCCTTTTTAAGTTCAGCCATCATGGACAGGAAGGGAGTGATCCCGATTCCCGCTGCATAGAAAACATGATGCTTCGCCCGAAAGCTCAATGGGAAATGATTCTGTGGAAGACTGATGCGGAGGGTGTCTCCTGTTTTCATCTGCTTATGCCAATAACGGGATCCTCCCTTGGATCGTTCATGGCAGCGAATGGCTATGTGATATGCATCCCTTTGGCATGGTGGGTTCGTAACGGAATAGGACCGTGCAATCGTCTCCCCTCCTGTCTCAATATACGTCGTGATGTGGGAACCCCCGCTAAAAGGAGGAAGAAGTTCATCCTCGGCTGGAGTTAGTGAAAACCGTTTAACATAAGGCGTTTCCTGATGGATCGATTGGACAGTGACGTTTATGGTTTTAGCTTGATTCACTATTGATCACTCCCTGCTCTGTCGGGTGCTGCATACCCGAGATAGGCTTCATGTAATGGAGAAAAATGAGTGGAAACGGATAACTTCAAGTGACAATGAGGACAGGTCGTGATTTGATCGATTGGCTCGCCATTCACTTCCATTTTCTGATGGCATTTAGAACAGAATACATGGATGAATCTGACTCCGTGTCCGATATATTGTGTCTCTTCTGAAGAAAAACCATGAGCCTCTGCCATTTTTTTGAAATAGAAGAGCTTGTTCCATTCCATCGAAATGTATAGAAAACTCCCCATTTTCTGACCTTCCAGCCAACGAGAAATATCCGTTTCCTCCCTTTCATCCAACAACACCGATTGATTAGGATATTCATCCTTTATTACTTTTTGGATGACAGGGGACAGTCGCTTCATTCCTTCTTCATCACCCAAGAATAAATACTTTCGTTTGCCCGGTACGAACAAAGGTTGCAGGAGTGTCTTCACATACCCACCTTCTTTTCATTCAAGTACCCGATGACATCTTCTTTAAATAAGGTGATCCCTTTATAATCGGCTATATAGTCAGGAAGCTCCTGGAGAATATGATAAAACTCATTCGTCCATTCATGATTCTTCGCAAATTCTTCAAGTGGAAGGAGATGGGTATGGATGGTAAAGAGCAGCCCATTACAACCTGACAAACGGAACAGCTTCTGCACCTCTACACGAAAATGAACGAATTCCCCGACATTTTCCTTTGAAACCTTTCTTCTTCCTTTTCCCCACTCATCAAAGGTTTCCAGGGAAGTATCCAGACGATTTCCCCCCCATTAACGACCAGTTCCGCCTTACCCAGGGATCTCCCGCTTCCATCCGCATCAAAAACATCAGGATCCGCTGATCCAATCCCTCTTCCTTAAACCCCGGGATGGGTCCATGTATCTCCTTGAAGCTCATACCGATATTAAATGCAAGGGACCAGTTGGCCGGGAAACATAACTGTCCCGCATCCATATATAAATCCCCATCCCGCTGCATCATAAAAATCAGATCCTCCTGTACATGACGACCGATAAAATCGAGGGGCTCCAAGGATAGCGTGGCTTTATCCCCAAATGTAAACGTTGTGTTCTCCTCTAAAATGTGATTGTGGAACGTCCAGGCCCCTTCATTTTTTTCCAGGGAAAACTGCTGAGGATAATAGGTTGTGAGATGTGTAATCACCATCTCCACTATTTCCCATTGAGCTTTCAAGGTATGTGGACGGGACTGGAAACACCTCTCAGGATGTTCGGTAAGCAGTTTCCGTTTCAGCTTGACCTCCTCTCGATACGAAGCGGTAACCTCTACACAACCTGCCTCTTCCAATGGAACCGAATTATTAGAATAACGATACACATCCCCCTTAAAGGGATAAGGAAACGAATCCACACTCATCATACAATCACCTTTTTTAGAATATTCTTACTTTTATCTTATCGTATAGAGGGACGGACCTCAAGAGGTCCGTCCCTCACCCGAATTTCTCTTTGTAGCGGCTGAGTGTGATAAGCGGCCATATCCATTGGTAGCTGTGGTAGTGAATATAGAAGTTTCCTGGAAGACCAATGCCTGTGGGGTATGCTTTGGATGCCTCATTGTCTGCACCGTTCTTTAATTCGAGAAGCGCCATGATACCGAGATCGATGGCAGGTGTCGGTTTGTCTTCGATAGAGATGAGCGCCTCCAGTGCCCATGCCGTTTGTGAAAGGGTACTGAAAGGAAGGGATACAAAAGTTTTTTCCTGATCGCTGTAGCATGACTCCCCCCAGCCCCCGTCTTTTCGTTGAATGCTTTCCAGCCAAGTTTTTGTTTTTTGTATATGTTTATCAGAAGAGGATACCCCCACGGCATTCATTCCCGTGATGGCCGCCCATGTTCCATAGATGTAGCAGACGCCCCAGCGACCGTACCAGGATCCCTCCTCTTTTTGCATCAGTTTCAGCCACTCAACAGCCTTCTTCACCTGTGGATGTTCCGTGGTCAACCCTGCCCGGCTGCCCAGAAATTCAAGGGCTCTCCCCGTTAAATCAGGAGTGGAGGGGTCGATGGCTGCCGCCTCGGCCCCGTCCATTGGAAAAGAAGTAAGAATTGGTTTTGTCTTATTTATTTCAAAAGCGGGCCAGCCTCCGTCACGATTCTGCATACCGAACACCCATTCAATCCCACGATCCCATGACTGTCTGATAAGGGGCTTCCCTGCAGCTGAATACGTAATGGCCCTGAGAGCAGCCGTTGTGTCGTCCACATCAGGGTGAATGCTGTTGCTCTCTGAAAAGCCCCATCCCCCCGGTCTCACCCCGGCCTCTATCGCCCAGTCCCCATATTTGAATTGCTGCCTCTTCAGAAGATAATCCACTGATTTTTGTATAACATCTTCATTTGCATCCACCCCCGCCTCCTGAAGGGCATGGCTGATCAAAGCGGTGTCCCATACGGTAGAAGGAGAGTTTTGGATATGGATGCCTTTCTTCGTTTCGCATGCCATTTCCTTTAACCCCTGTAATGCCTTTACGATGACCGGGTCATTTTTCTTATAACCCAGTGCCAACATGGCATAAATCATATAAAACGTCGTGCTGAAATAACTGAGATAGGTCCCATCACGCTCCATCCGCTGCAGCATATACTCCAGGGCAAACTGCCTTGCCTGCTGATGAAGTTGGGAGGGAATGCCCGCAAGTGACTGAATGCCTTCACTTATTTTCGAAAACAATCTCCATTCCCGTTCGTTGTACCTCTCTTCATTTACATCACGGGACAAATCCTGTATTTGTGGTGTATTACTTGTTTTGATCGTGAATTTCTGATCTTTCAGCAGCATCATCGGCGCCAGATGCCCTCTTGTATAACTGCTCAAATCCCAAAAATTCAGGGGAAATGTCTTCGGAAGCAACAGGAATTCAATGGGGACCGGCAGGAGATGCTTCCATTCATATTGACCATGCAGTGCCAGCATGAATTTCGTCATGGAATGGGCCTTGTGAAACCCTCCCTTTTTCTCTATGAACCGCTTGGCTCTCAGAAGTCTTTTATCCTCCTCGTTGACCATGCCGCTGAATATCAGGGCAAAGTATGCCTCGATGGTAGATGACAGGTTCCCTTCCTTCTCATCTTCAAAGAGCTTCCACGTGCCCTCCCTTGACTGGCATTTCCAGAGGCGGTCCACCAGCTGTCCAATCAGTTCATCCTCATCCCCGGCGAGAGTTCGCAGAAGGATGATCATATACGCATCGGTCATCACGACATTTTCAAAACAAAAGGACCAGCTTCCATCTCCCCTTTGCATCTTCTGTAGATCGCTTGTCATATTCCGGATCGTGCTCTCTATCTTCTTTTTCATCATTCGTCCTCCCGGATGCCTTATCTGTTGTTATGTATATGTGAGGGATGGGGGTACTAGTAGTGGGAATCAAAGAAGAGCCTGCCGCCGGTTTACCGGGAGGCAGGCTCTTACTGGTTTTCCTCTGTTTTTTGTGAGTAATAGCTTACAAGTTCAGGATACTTCTGCATTTCCTCTCTGCCGGTGTCCGTGAGTTGATACACGCCCCTTTTCACCCTCTCGAACCACCGGTAATAATTCTTCTGGAGGATGGATGGCGTCTTGTCACCAGTCCCCAGCCTTGTTAAATTCTTCGGGGACATGGGTCCGTGTTTTTCCAGGCAGCAGGCAATGTGTATGCAGCTCTCCTTATAGGCGGTCATGATCTTCGTTTTATTGCTGCCGCCTACATTGTAATCCGCGCTTCGGCCATCGATTTCCTTCACCAGGGCCGCCCGCTTCTTTTTGCTATTTCTCATCACCTTTTTTCGGTCAAAAGGTTCCGGGTGAGTGACAAAATCAAGCTTGGGCGTCTTTGTCGTAAAGGAAACCGTAATCAGACCAAGTTCAAGACGCCTGACCAAATGACGTACATCATTCCACCGCTTCGACCGGAGGCGCTTCGGTTTCGGAATCGCAATGTACACAAGATCCGTCAGACGCTGGCGCTTCGTTGCCTGGATGAGAAGCTCGACATTCAAGGAAAGCTTCAGCTCCACGATCACAAGATCCCCCTCTTTCATCGCCGTCAGATCACAGTCATTCACTTCACCGTTCACCTGATATCCCTGTTTATGAAAATGCTTCTGGATCGGCCGATAAAGATCCGATTCTTTCAATTTCGTCATGGGTAAAAAACCTTTCCGGAAAAAATTCTATAAGATAAAGTATAGACTATTGGAGAGATTTTTGCAGTTTAAGAGAAAGAAAGACCTGCCCTTAAGAATGACCTTACCCCCGAATCTTCTCTATCTCATCCGCTACAAATTGTACCGAAGTGCCAACAATCACTTGAATACTATTTTCACCCATCACATGGATGCCCGGAACCCCCGTTGCTTTGATCCGTTCCTGATCCACTGCCTCCATATCCTTCACTTCCACTCTCAATCTGGTAATGCAATTCTCAACCGAGGTGACATTTTCATCTCCGCCGAGTCCGGCATAGATCTCTGCTGCCATGACAGCGAACTTGTCTTCTCGAGTGAATGCAGAAGCCTTCTCTCCTTCTTCTACTTCTTCTTCACGGCCCGGTGTCATAAGATTGAATTTCGCAATCATAAAACGGAATAAGAAATAATAAAGGAAAGCAAATACCACACCTTGAATCAGCAGCATATATGGCAGATTGGCCAATGGAAGCCTTGAGCTCAGAACAAAATCAACGAAGCCGGCACTGAAGCCGAAGCCTGCCGTCCAGTGAAAGAAAGATGCGATCGCAAGGGATACCCCTGTCAGCACTGCATGTGCTACATATAAAGCCGGTGCCACGAACATAAAGGCAAATTCAAGAGGCTCTGTCACTCCTGTAAAAAAGGAAGCAAAACCTGCTGCAAGCATCAGAGAAGCAATCTGCTTTTTCTTACCTGGTTTCGCTGCATGATAAATGGCAAGACCAGCTGCAGGGAGACCAAACATCATGACAGGGAAGAATCCCGCCTGATACATCCCCGTCACACCTTTTTCCCCGTTGCCCGACCAGAAGTTCCCGATATCATTGATTCCGGCAACATCGAACCAGAACACAGAATTCAACGCATGATGCAACCCTGTAGGAATCAATAAGCGATTAAAGAATCCATATAAACCTGCGCCTGTAAATCCAAGCCCGCTGATTTCCTTCCCGAAGGAAACAAGCGCTGTATAGATGACCGGCCAGACAAAAAGCATCACGCCTGAAACAACGAGCATGGCGATAGCCGACATGATTGGCACCAATCGTTTCCCGCTGAAAAAAGCAAAAGCATCCGGTAGCTTTACAGCACTGAAGCGGTTGTACATCCCTGCCGCTACAATACCCGACAGAATACCGACAAATTGATTTCCAATCTTATCAAAGGCCGGATTCACTGCCTCTTTTTCTATCCCTTGTAACAACGCAATGGAATCCGTCGACAGCAATGTGGTAATGACGAGATACGCGACCAGTCCGCTTAGTGCAGCTGATCCATCCTTCGCTTTTGCCATCCCGAGTGCGACGCCGACAGCAAACAGAATCGCCATATTATCAATGATCGATGCCCCTGCCTTGATCAAGAAAGCGGCAATCGGACTATCCGCCCCCCAGCCGGACGGGTCAATCCAATACCCGATTCCCATCAAAATCGCTGCAGCCGATAACACGGCAACAGGAAGCATCAACGAACGACCAATGCGCTGCAAGTATTTCATCATTTTGTTTTCCCCCAATCAGTCTGTTTTTAAAGTCTTTAATGAGGACAAAGCCCTTCTTTAAAAAATATTCCGGCATTAAGTTATTTAGAAGTGGATGCCGGTGTGTATTCAGTGAGATTGAAAGGTTTATTTTAAATGATTGAAGATGAGGGACGGACCTTGAAGGGGGAATATGTAGTATTGCGATTGGCGATTTCCATAAAATAGAAAAAGGCGCAATCCTCCCCTTAAATGACGCAATTATAGAAAAAATGACGCAATAAATTTTAAAATGACGCAATCCCCCTCTAAAATGACGCAATTACCTTCCATTCCTTTTATGGAATCTTCACCTAGACCGTCTAAAAGAGTCATTTGGCTATTATTATTAGATTTAAGTACCTTCTTAGAGTCATGCGAGATGGAATCTCCACCATTTCCCCCTTAAAACAGCTAACTTTCCTCATTTTTCAAGGATTGTTCAAGCCCCGCCAAGGCTATAGCCAGCTCTCCCCATAAAAACATCCAAACCACGACGAAGGTCCGTCCCTCAAACATCAAAAAACCCCCATCAGGCATCCAGCCCGACGGAGGTCCGTCCCTCTAAAATCAAGGTAATTCAGTTGTGCCCATGAGGTAGCGGTCGCATTCGCGGGCTGCTTCACGGCCTTCGTTGATGGCCCAGACGATGAGGCTTTGGCCACGTCGCATGTCTCCGGCAGCGAAGACGCCATCGACGTTTGTCATATAGTTTCCGTACTCCGCTTTCACAGTGGAGTTACTGTTTGTTTCGACTTCAAGCTCGTTGATCAGATCCTGCTCAGGTCCGCTGAATCCAATGGCCAGAAGGACAAGATCTGCCGGCCATATTTTTTCCGTTCCCGGGATTTCATCACGTACCTTGTTTCCATCCTCGTCATAACGAAGCTTCACATTGACCGTATGAACTTCCTTGATATGGCCATGTTCGTCACCGACAAACTTCTTCGTCATAACAGCGTACGCACGGGGATCATCGCCGAGAACTTCGGCCGCTTCCTTTTGACCGTACTCCACCCGGTGAATGACTGGATATTGGGGCCAAGGATTGCCGACTTCATCCCGCATCGCACCTTTTTTATCATAGATATCGAACTGAGTCAGGCTTTTACAATTATGCCTCACGGAAGTGGCCAGGCAGTCTGTACCTGTGTCCCCGCCGCCAATGACGATGACATTCTTCCCTTCAGCAGAAATATATTCGCCATCCTGTAAATTCGAATCCAATAAGCTTTTCGTATTAGCATGAAGGAATTCCATGGCATAATGGACGCCTTTCAGATCACGCCCATCGACCTGGATGTCACGATGGACGGCTGCTCCTCCGCAGAGGATGACGGCGTCAAAGTTCTCCCGAAGGTTTTCCACCGTGTAGTCTTTCCCGACTTCCGTATTCGTTACAAATTCAATGCCCTCTTCTTCTAAAATATCGACACGGCGCTTTACGACCGAGTATGGAAGTTTCATCTCAGGAATCCCATACGTCAAGAGGCCGCCCACTCGATCATTTTTTTCAAAAACTGTTACGAGGTGACCTGCTTTATTCAGCTGCGCAGCTGAAGCCAATCCAGCAGGACCTGATCCAACGACGGCCACCCGTTTACCTGTGCGGAACTGAGGCGGTTCCGGAATGACCCAGCCTTCCTCAAATCCCTTTTCAATGATCGAGCGTTCTACGGTCCTGATGGCAACAGGGGGCTCATTGATCCCGAGCACACATGCCCCTTCACATGGTGCAGGACAGGCGAAGCCGGTGAACTCAGGAAAGTTATTCATCTGATGCTCACGTTTCAATGCTTCCTTCCATTGTCCCTGATACACAAGATCATTCCATTCCGGTATCAGGTGATACACGGGGCATCCCGATGTCGACCCGTTGATCTCCATTCCGGACTGACAAGTCGGAACGCCGCAGTCCATGCAGCGTGCCCCTTGTTTCTTGATTTCTTCTTCCGAAAGAGGAGTGGTGTAATCATTCCAATCTTTCGTTCGTTCGGCTGGATGTCTCTCAGCCGTTGTCTGTCTGGTATATTCCATGAATCCGGTTGGTTTTCCCATCATATCCCCCTCCCTCTTTATTTCGCGGGTTCCAATACTTTTTTCTCTTCTTTTGTACCTTCTTCAAATGCGGCCATTTCCGCATCGAATTTCTCTAATCCACTATTTTCAAGCTCACTGATCCGCTCTCTCATCTTGAGATAGGATTTTGGTATCACACGCACAAATTTTGATACGTAGGATTCCCAGTTCGCTAAAATCTTCTTCCCGTTGTTACTATTTGTATAATGAACGTATCTTTCGATCATGTCGTATACATCTTTCATCTCTTCCGGATCAAACAATGGCTGAACAAGGACAAGCTCCTGATTACATCTTGAACGGAAGCTTTCATCTTCATCCAGGACATAAGCGACCCCACCGGACATACCGGCAGCGAAGTTCCGTCCGGTCAAACCAAGGACCACGACTTTTCCTCCCGTCATGTATTCACATCCGTGATCCCCGACGCTTTCCACGACTACCTGGGCTCCACTATTACGGACACAGAAACGCTCTCCTGCTACGCCGTAAATATAAGCTTCTCCACCGGACGCCCCGTAGAAAGAAACGTTTCCGATGATCGTGTTCCGCTCAGGGATGAAGGTAGCGGTCGGATCCGGATGGACGATGATTTTCCCGCCTGATAATCCTTTTCCGACGAAGTCGTTGGAGTCCCCGACAAGTCTCAATGTCAATCCTTTAGGAATATATGCACCGAAGCTTTGACCTGCAGATCCCTTGAAGGTCAGACGGATCGTATCTTCAGGTAATCCTTCTGCTCCATATCGCTTGGTGATTTCACTGCCGAGCATCGTCCCGGTCACACGGTGAATATTCCGGATCGCCGTCGTCCATTCAACCGGCTCCCCTGTTTCAATCGCATTGCGGCAGCGTGGAATCAGTTCTTGGAAATCCAGTGTCTTCTCAAGCTCATGATCCTGCTTACGGGTCGCATATCTGCCGACTTTCTCAGGTACATCCGGTTGATAGAGAAGGGCTGACAGGTCGATCCCCTTTCCTTTCCAATGATCGATCGCTTCGTTCGCTTGGAGGACATCAGTTCGTCCAATCATTTCATTGATCGTTCTGAAGCCAAGCTCAGCCATGAGCTCCCTTGTTTCCTGAGCAACGAAACGCATGAAGTTCGCTACATGTTCCGGGTCCCCTGTATACTTTTTACGAAGCTCAGGGTCTTGTGTCGCAATTCCGACAGGGCATGTATTCATATGACAGACTCGCATCATGACACAGCCAAGGACAACAAGTGGTGCAGTCGAAAATCCGTATTCCTCTGCTCCAAGAAGGGATGCGACGACCACATCCCGGCCCGTCATCATCTTGCCATCCGTCTCAACGACAATCCTGTCACGGAGGCGATTTAACAGTAAGGTCTGATGGGCTTCGGCAAGACCGATTTCCCAAGGCAGTCCCGTATGTTTCAGACTGGTTCGAGGTGCAGCACCGGTCCCTCCGTCATATCCACTGATCAACACAACATCGGCTCTGCCTTTTGCCACACCTGCTGCAATCGTTCCGACACCTACGGCGGATACCAGCTTGACGCTGATGCGTGCCTCGGGGTTCGCATTTTTCAGGTTATAAATAAGCTCGGCAAGATCCTCGATCGAGTAGATATCATGATGAGGCGGTGGTGAGATCAACTCTACCCCCGGTGTCGATCCCCTTACTTCAGCAACCCAAGGATAGACCTTTTTACCAGGGAGATGTCCCCCTTCTCCGGGTTTGGCCCCTTGAGCGACCTTGATTTGAATCTCATCTGCATTCACAAGGTAATGACTCGTCACGCCGAAGCGACCTGAGGCTACTTGTTTGATCGAACTGCGCCTTGAATCTCCATTCTCATCCGGGATGAAACGGCTGGGGTGTTCCCCGCCTTCTCCTGAATTGCTACGTCCGCCGATTTTATTCATGGCGATCGCCAATGCTTCATGGGCTTCCTGACTGATGGAACCGAATGACATGGCACCGGTCTTGAAGCGGCGGCAGATTTCTTCGACTGATTCCACCTCTTCAATCGGCACGGGCTTCGTTTCTTTAAACGAAAGAAGGCCGCGCAGGGATTGGAGATTCTGCTTTTCATCTGTCAGCATATTGGAATATTTCTTGAACAGTTCATAATTATTCGTGCGGCATGCATGTTGCAGAGTATGGATCGTGCTCGGATTGTACGCATGATCCTCCCCATTTTTACGATATTGGAATTCGTCACCGGATTCCAGGGTACTCTGGTTATCTTTCCGGTCATTGAATGCCTTTCTGTGTCGTAAGAGAACTTCTTTTTCAATGATATCCATCCCGATTCCGCCGAGTCTTGAAGCGGTACGGGTGAAATATTTATCTATGACATCCTTATGAATTCCGACTGCTTCAAAGATTTGGGCACCACGGTAACTTTGGATCGTGGAAATCCCCATTTTGGATAGGACCTTGATGACCCCATCTGTTCCCGATTTCACAAAACGCTGCACCGCTTTTTCATAAGTGGTATCTTGAATCTCGCCCTTTTCAATTAAATCACGCAGCGTTTCATAGGCCAGATACGGATTGATGGCTTCTGCACCATATCCCAGCAGGGTGGCAAAATGATGTACTTCCCTTGGCTCCCCTGATTCCAGGAGGATACTTACGGTTGTACGCGTCCCCTGACGTATTAAGTGATGATGCAGTCCGGAAACGGCAAGGAGTGCTGGAATCGCTGCTTTATCCTTCACGACTCCCCGGTCAGATAAAATAAGGAGTGTGGCACCAGCTACAACGGCCTGGTCAGCTTTTTCATACAGAGCATCCAGCGTGCCTTCGAGCTGGTTTTCTTCATCTGTTACGTTAAATAAAGTCGATAACGTAACAGCATTGAAGCCCTTCTCTTTTTGATGACGAAGCTTCTCAAGCTCTTCCCCGGTTAAAATCGGAGACTTCAAATGGATGTGCCTGCAGCTTTCAGGACCCGGATTCACCAGGTTCCCTTCTGCTCCGATCGTTGTTCCCACAGATGTGATGATTTGTTCCCGGATCGCATCGATCGGCGGGTTTGTGACTTGAGCAAATAGTTGTTTGAAGTAATTATAAAGAAGCTGTGGCTTCTTGGATAACACGGCGAGAGGGGAATCATACCCCATGGAACCGACCGGGTCTTTCCCATCCGTCACCATCGGTTTGATGATTTTGTTCAGTTCCTCTGTCGTGTAGCCGAATGCCTGCTGCTGCAGGAGGACTTCATCAGAATCAAATTGCACCACTTCCTGGGTCGTTTCCGGAAGATCCTCAAGTTCAAACTTATTATTATCCAGCCAGTGTCTGTACGGCTGCTCGGAAGCAACTCGCAGCTTGATTTCTTCATCCGGGATGATTCTTCCCTTTTCCAAATCGACGAGAAGCATTTTCCCAGGCTGCAGGCGGTCTTTGTATACAATATCATCGGCAAAAATATCCAGCGCCCCTACTTCAGATCCAAGAACGATCATGCCGCTCTTTGTCACATAGTATCGGGCCGGGCGTAGTCCATTTCGATCCAGACAGGCCCCGATCTGCGTTCCATCCGTGAACACGAGGGCTGCCGGTCCATCCCACGGTTCCATCAAACAGCTGTGATATTCATAGAAATCCTTCTTCTTTGGATGGATCGTGTCATCGTTCTCCCATGGTTCCGGCACCATCATCATGGCTGTATGTGCAAGGGATCTTCCTGATAAGTGAAGGAATTCAAAGCAGTTATCAAACATGGAGGAATCACTGCCTGTCTCATCGATAACGGGTAGGATTTTTTCCAGGTCTTCTTCATTGAAGGCACTTGAGCTGCACAGTTTTTCACGTGCGCGCATCCAGTTCACATTTCCTCGCAATGTATTGAATTCTCCATTATGAATGGTATATCTGTTTGGATGAGACCGTTGCCAGCTTGGGAAAGTGTTTGTACTAAAACGGGAATGTACAAGAGCTAAAGCTGAACGGAACTCAGGGTGGTTGAGGTCAATATAAAAGGAATCGAGTTGTTCCGGGATGAGCATCCCTTTGTAGACGATGGTCGTGGAAGACAAACTGCAAAGGTAAACGTCCTCTTGTCCTTCGACGGTCGCCACTTCTTTTTCGATACGCTTACGGATCACATAAAGCTTGCGCTCAAAATCCATCCGTGACTGCATGTCTTCCGATGCCCCGATGAACACCTGACGGATGAACGGCTTCGACTTCGATGCCACTTTCCCTACAAAGGAATCATTAAGTGGAACAGGTCTCCATCCCAGTGTCTTCTGACCCTCTTCTTCAATGATGCGTTCAAAGATTTCTTTACTCTTCTGGCGCTTGTCATAATTTTCAGGTAGGAACACCATCCCTATCCCATATTCACCTTTCCTTGGGAGGATGATGTCTTCTTTCTCACATTGCTTCTTAAAGAAATGATGAGGGATTTGGGTAAGGATACCTGCACCGTCCCCGGTACTTGTATCAGCAGATTGTCCTCCGCGGTGCTCTAAGTTACATAGAATATTAATGGCATTTTGAACGATGCTGTGACTTTTCGTCCCATCGATAT
Source organism: Bacillus sp. es.034 (assembly GCF_002563655.1). Lineage (GTDB taxonomy): Bacteria > Bacillota > Bacilli > Bacillales > Bacillaceae_B > Rossellomorea. The sequence goes on from NZ_PDIY01000001.1 coordinate 4,118,191, forward strand.
TTGCAATCATGCCAATTCCACATGCTTCATGTTCTTGCGCAGGATCATACATGCCTTGCGCTACAGGAAGATTCGTTTTCATCCAATGTCCTCCTCTACTAAACTTGTATATTTTTTGAATAATTAACCGGTTAATTAAATTTTCTTAATTTTCGTTAGTATATCATGAAATTTAGAAAAAACGAAAAATTATGTTAATAGTAAACGTGCATATTTTCCAAATATATATGTAATTGTTAGAAAGAACGTTGATTTTTAAATAATACCTTTAACTTAATATTCAGAATACTTAAAACCTTGATACAAACACAAAGAAATCGCTTACAATAATTCGTGTCCCTAAGCATATTTCAACAAAATCCCACATGAATTTTCATGCAAAAACATCAATAAAAAAATTTTTTTAACAACAAAAATCCGTCACCAAATCGGGCCTTTTGTTGGAGGGACGGACCTCTAAATATACAAACGGAATTCTATGATAATTTCCCTTCTTTTCCCTCATGTTGACCTTTTCAAACAAAAAAGAGGGACGGACCTTCGAACATTCGAAGGTCCGTCCCTCTTTCTTCATGCTTCTTTCATCGCTTCACTTTCTACGAGGTTCATGAAATCTGTGACGACTTTGTTGTTGTTTTTCTCCCCGCCAAGTTTCAGTAGTACTTTTCCGAGGAAGTTCAAGCCTTTTTTTTCCCCTTTATAAACGAATTTCGTCTGATTCTCATCGATTTTATGAAGAGTGAATGCGGCCTCGATTTCAAATGCCTTGGCCAGTGTGAAGCCAATTTTATTATGCTTCTTCTCCGGGGTATTTTCGTACTCCAGGTCCTCTACTATATACGTTTCAATCCTTTTCCCTTCTTTGTATTTCTGTTGGTAGGTCGATCCCACCACGCCCTCTTTTCGCTCAATGACCTTGTTTTCAACGACGTTCGGCATTATGCGCTGAATATTTTCAAGCTCGAATAAATGCCAGACTGTTTCAATATTGACTGGTATGATCCGTTCCTCATGCCATGTAATCATCTCTTCCGTCCTCCATTCCCATTTCAAAGAAATCTTCCATTTCCTGAATCACAGTTTGTATACGTTCAATTTCAGCTTCCAGCCCCCGCTTTTTCGCCTTGATCAACTCCTCCAGATTTTCAAATGATTCATCATTCACGACGGTGAGCATCTCCTGGATGGTAAAGTTAAACCTCCTCAAGTAAACAAGTAATCGACCTACGAGATAAGATCCATTATCATAATAGCGATAGTTGTTTGCAGGATCGATATACACTGGTTCAAGTAGCTTGACCTCTGCATAGTACCTCAGTGTTTCCTTACTCAGTCCTGTCATCCTGGAAAACTCGCTTACTTTGTACACCCTCATCACCTCACACCTAGATCATAAACCATGTGGTGCACTACACGGTCAACCTTTACATAAAAACTCATCAAAGAAGAGAGACCTTCCCCATCCTCATGGGCAAAGGTCTCAGTGATTGGAAACCAAGGGGCTTTTTTCAGGAAGAAGCTTCTTGATCTCTTGGTATGCTTCTTCGATTGAATGCACCTTAACCGTGGTCTTTCGATCCTCAGGATATTGATTCCACATATGTAAGTACCTCGGATCATAATAGTATTCGATGAGCAGTTCCAATATCCGTTCATAGTTTCCCTTCTGCAGCTCAGCCTCTATTTCATTTGCAACCGGACTGTGAATCCTCCGCTTGATGGACCTGAATGCTTTTACAAACTCTTCATGGTGTTCGTGGAGGCGGTACTCGTCTAAAATATGCCGGACCCTCTCTTTCATGGGCATTTCGATAAAGATATGAAATGCCTCTTCCTTCTCCTGAATGAGAAAATCAGGAAGGAGAACCTTTCCAATCCGCTTACTTTCCGCTTCAAATAACAGAAAAGGAGAACCTTGCTTCTTCATCAGTTCCCGAAGGAGGAGAGAATCGAATGTTTTCTGGTTGTTGGCCGTAAGTCCGATTTCCCCGAATATGGACCCTCTATGGTTGGCGAGGCCTTCTATATCAAGAACCGGATATCCTTCTTCTTGAAGCTTCTTCAAGATCGCGGTCTTTCCGGTGCCTGTCCCGCCGTTCAGTACAAAAGAAGCAGGCTTCATGTCAATATTTTCAAGCCCCTTCAACACCCAGTGGCGATAAGCCCTGACTCCTCCCGGAATCCGGGAAGTCCTGATCCCCATCAGGTCAAGGAAAGTGGCGGCTGCTTTACTTCGCATGCCACCCCGCCAGCAAAACACGACGATTTCACCCTCAAGTTTCCTGAATTCGTTAATGAATCGGGGAAGCTTACCTGAAAAAATCTCCAGTCCCCGTTCCGTCGCCACTTCCTTACTCACCTGCTTATATAATGTCCCTACTTCTGCTCTTTCTACATCATCGAAAACGGGTATATTCAGGCTGCCCGGAATCGTCATTTCCCTGTACTCAGAAGGAGACCGTACGTCCACGAATGTATACTTATCTAAATCGCATTGATCGATCGATAGATCTTTGAACATGTCATCCTCTCCTTTTTATATCTCTCTTTTATTTTACACCACTTCCGTATTCATTCTTTCCCTTTTTATTCTTTTTAGAAGTATTCACCTGGTCCTTTCCTACTGTTTATCGATTGAATATTCAGTTTTTTCACCTCATTGGTACTATATACCAGAGTAATAGAACCCCTTATAATGAAAAGAGAAATAATATTTCATGTTTTTTTAAAAATTCATGAAGTATTATTTCAATTAAATGAAAGCGGTTTCTTTGTAACCGTAAGAGAGGAGTAGAGAAATGAAAGCAGTAAAGTACATGATTATGGCCGTGATGTTGTTCTCACTGGCTCTTCCCTTTTCTACCGGGAAAGCGAAGGCCTCCGGGGCAACTGAACCGAAGCATGAGATGCGGGCCGCGTGGATTGCGACCGTGACGAATATTGACATGGCGCCTGGAATGGACAAGCAGGAATTTACGGATTGGGTGGTGAACACCCTGGACGAGTTGAAAGAATTGAACTTCAATACGGTGATTTATCAAGTCAAGCCGACTGCCGATGCCTTGTATCCTTCCGAACTTGCCCCATGGTCCCAGTATATTACGGGTGATGAGCAGGGAACCAATCCAGGCTATGACCCACTTGCCATCATGTTAGACGAATCTCATAAACGTGGAATCGAAGTACACGCGTGGGTGAACCCTTACCGGATCACGATGCCGAATCAAACGATCGAGTCCCTCGCGGATGACAACGTGGCCAAACTTCACCCGGAGTGGGTACTGAAATATGGAAAACAATACTATCTCAATCCTGGAATTCCCGAAGTACAAGATTACTTGATTGATACAGTGAAAGAACTAGTAAGCAACTACGACATAGAAGCGGTTCACATGGATGATTATTTCTATCCTTATAAAATTGCAGGAGAAAGCTTCCCAGATCAAGATACATACGAGAAATATGGCAGCACATTCGACAATATCGATGACTGGAGACGGAACAACGTCGATGAACTGGTGGCTGACATCAACACTGAAATCAAAGGAATCAAAGACTATGTCCAATTCGGGATTTCCCCATTTGGCGTGTGGAGAAATATCGCCGATGATCCGACAGGAAGCGAGACAGAAGCAGGACAAACGAATTTCGATGACTTGTATGCCGACACCCGTCAATGGATCAAGGATGGAAGCATCGACTACATCACCCCGCAAATCTACTGGTCGAGGAAACTCGCCGTCGCCAACTACTCTGTCCTGCTCGATTGGTGGAGTCGGGAAGTGAATGAGTATTCTTATGAACATCCGGTCAATCTGTACATCGGGATGGCCGATTATAAGGTCGGGGACAACTTTGACCAGGAATGGTTCAATCCTTATGAACTGCCGGGACAAATCATGGACAACCGGGCTAACGATACGGCGCTCGGCCAAATGCATTTCTCCTTAAGACAAATTTTCGAAAACCCACTTGGGTACGCCGACATCTTACGAAATGAAGTATATACGGAAAAGGCATTGACGCCTGCCACTCCTTGGAACAACGATGATCTTCCAAAAAAACCGAACACGGTAAAAGCGGATAAGCAGGAAGACGGTATCACCTTGACCATCGATGATAAGAAGCATTCCGATGCCAGAAAGTATGTGATTTACCGCTTTGATGGCGTAAAAGAAGGAGACTACCAGAATCCGGCGAATATCATTGATGTCGTGTATTCCCAAGATAGTCTGACAACCTATGAAGATACTTCTGCTCTGAAAGATGGAATGTACACGTATGGTGTTACATCCGTTTCTCCGACAGGTGTGGAAAGTAAGGGTGCGAAAACAGTGAGAGTACGATAATCATAGAAAGAAGCGTTTCCCCTAATGGAGAAACGCTTCTTCTTATTTTAACTGTATTTCCTTTACCTTTTCTCTCATATGATCCGGCCACCATGCCCCGCATTCATCGGATACCACACAGGCCGCACACTTCTCCAAATCGTACACCATCATCCCTTGAATCGGGGGTGAATAGAGGTGGAGAGTCACAAGATTCCTTGCACTCCCCTTTTTCATTTTATGAACGCCTTTCTTCGGTGCAAAAAAGAAGGAGCCTTTCCTATATTCCCGGTCAAATAACTCCTCGGGAAGCTGGTTATCCTTCACTTCAAAGATCGTGTTGACTGAAGTCCCATTCATCACCTGGATCCATCCCTTCGAATCCCCGTGATCGTGGGGGGCACATTCCATATCGGACCAATTCATGACGAGGAGCTCCACTGCTTCATTTTGATAAAGGAGCTTTCGATAATAAGGTTTTCCTTCCGGAGACTCCAGATAAGGCTGTAAATCCTCAAAACATATATTCAGAGACTGCAAGACTTCTTTCAGTACTTTTGTTGAAGGATTAGACAATTCATCCAATCGATTCTTTATCTCTTCCTTTAAGGACACTGTGGATCCCCCCCTGATGTTATCGTTTCCTCCATAGAAACCGATGAAGGACAGAAACCATCTGGCCGTTGACAATGACAACTCCTATTATAATTATGACTCCACCCAGGATGCTTATGAGAAAAATTTTCTCGTGCAGGAGGAGAATGGCGGCAATGAGAGTTGTGACAGGCTCCAAGTAGAGAAACATCGACACCTTGGACGCATCCAATACTTCCAATGCCTTCGCCCAGTACCAATACGCGATTCCCGAAACGAATACACCGAGGAACATCAAGTGTGCCCACTCTACATTTGATAGTTGGGAAATGCCTTCCCAGCCGCGGTTGCGAATGAGAAACGGGATGGTCAAACTGAATCCCAGCAGGCTCATATAAAATGTAATCACGAGAGATGGGAGCTCAATGCGAAGTTTTTTCAGAAGCACAGAGTATACCGCCCAGTTCAATGTACTGAGAATCATCAGGAGATACCCGATGTTGACAGCAAATCCGATCGACTTGTCGCTCCCCGCAGTCGTTACCATCAGCACACCCGTAATCGCGATGATCATCCCCATCGCTTTAGGGAGAGTCATTTTTTCATGAAGGAACATCATGGAAAGGATGACGGTGAACACCGGGGAAAAAGAAATCATCCATCCTGCCGACGATGCATCAATGTTCAAGAGTGCCGTCGCTTGGATGACTTGATGAATGAAGACCCCGAGGACCCCCAGGACGATCAAGTGAGGGACATACTTCAGAGGGATGGGGAGCCTGTATCCTTTTAGCAATAGAAGCATGAGCAGAAACAGAGCTCCGATCCCAAAGCGGAGGACGAGGAGCGTATAGGGATCAAGCGTACCCAGCACCGCTTTCGTCGAGACGAAGGAAATGCCCCAGAAGCTGATGGACATTGTGGCATATAGGGAAGCGGCAGCTTTTGTTTTCATCGGGATCATGGACGGGGCACCCTTTCTGGACATGGTTTCTTTTTATCAAGGTATGCTCGTCCCGGGGAAAGATGTGCAGAGGTTTAATAAAACAGGGGATTACTGCATCCAGCGTACTTATCGTTTAAGAGATCACGTTAAGTGCGCCAGAGTTGATAAATAGACGGAAATATTCCGCTTATAGAGTCATTACGATTGGAAAAGGCTGAAATAGACGGAAATATTCCGCCTATCAGCTCAAAAAATACGAAAAATTGATTGTTTTTCTTTACTTAAGCGGAAAACCTCCGCTTATATATCCCCAAAATAAGTTAGATTCTAAATGTAACCGGAAAATTTCCGATTATTTACCTTTTGCTCGTTCTTTGTTTATGATGAACCGTATCACATATACTCAATGTTGGTACTCCCAATAAAGAAAGCTCGCGCAAATTACTACGGCGAGCTACACTTTTTCATATACCATGATTGATGCTACCACAACTGTCATTTCGGATTAACATAACGTACCACAAATCAAATCATCATTGGAACGCTTATTACCTTCAGTTATGGGTCACCCGCCCACCAAACTGAGGCAAATACTCTTTATGGACCTCAAGCATTTCATCCAATAGCTGTTTCGCTTTCACATCACTCGTCACCAACGGATTGATGGTCATGGCAAGCAGTGCTTTTTCATAGGAACCGGTTACGGATGCTTCTGCCGCCACCCGCTCAAAGGATTTGATCTGTTGCACAAGTCCACTGACCGAAACGGGGAGTCCCCCGATGGCAATCGGCTTAGGTCCCCCTTTCGTCACGACACAGTTCACTTCCACGGCAGACTCCCTTGGCAAATCACTGATTGCTCCATCATTGCGCACATTCAAAGTCTGGATATCCCCGCTATCATTATAGATGGACGATATGAGATTGCATGCTGCATCACTGTAATAGGCTCCTCCCCGCTCTTCAAGCTGCGGAGGCTTAACCGCTAAACTCTCATCCTTATACAATTCGAACAGCTCGGTTTCCAATTTCTGAACAACCTCCGCACGAGTCGTACCCGACTGGAATTCCTCAAGCTGCTTTTCTAAAATATCACCCGTTTTGTAGTAATAACGGTGATATGGACAAGGGATGACTCCCAGACTCCTGATGAATTCCGGTTCCCACGGCAGGGGCGCGATATTTCTCATACTCACCTGCCTCTCGGGATCGCTCATGAGGTCGAGTACTTCCCCCAATACAGATTCCCCGTCCACCAGCACGTCCAATCCATAGACCATATGATTGAGTCCGGCAAAATCGATATGCAGGCGTTCCACCTCGACGCCGAGGAGCCTTGCTAACGTCATCCTCGTATTGATGGGAAGATTGCAAACGCCCACGACCTTCGGATGAGACCCATAGCGAAGCATTGCTTCTGTCACCATGCCAGCAGGGTTCGTGAAATTGATCAGCCAGGCATCGGGGCACATTTCCTGCATTTCCTTCGAGATTTCCAAAAGGACAGGGATCGTCCTCATTCCCTTAAAAAGTCCCCCGGCCCCATTCGTTTCCTGACCGATCATGCCGTATTTGATCGGCAGACGCTCGTCCTGAATCCGGGCTTTCAGCTGCCCGACCCGCATCTGGGTGGTGACAAAGTCAGCTCCACTCAACGCCTCTATCCTGTCCAGTGTCAGATGGATCTCCATCGGGACCCCTGCCTTATCCACCATTCTCTTCGCTAAATTCCCGACAATACTCAGCTTCTCTCTTCCCTCTGCGATATCCACAAGCCACAGCTCACTCACCGGAAGCTCATCATACCGTTTGATCAATCCTTCTACAAACTCAGGGGTATAGCTCGAGCCCCCGCCGATCGTGACGATCTTGATTCCTTTTCTCATTGCAAGAGCCTCCATTTACCTGGCCACAAAAGCCAAAATAAAACTGATGACGAAACTGACCACGACTGCCAGTAGCATCCGCTTCTTTTTAACAGAAGCGTCTTCCACCGGTCCTTCAATTTTCAATAAAATGTATGAAAGCCCGATGGAAGCTGAAATGCCCGTAGCCAAAAACACGCTCCATTCTTTTGCAAGCCCCGTGCTCATCAATGGTTTAGAAAGAAGTAAAAGTCCAATAGATACAGAGATCAATAATACAAACACACTTTTAAATCCGATTCTCTTCGGCACAACGGTTTCTGTCATGTCCATCACTCCTGACCTAGTAAAGAAGTGGGAATCCTTGGACTCCCACTTCTGGTTATTTATGATTATCGTTTACTATTTTCTCTGTCCAGCTACAGGGGCTTGAGGCTCGAGGTCATAAGTCAATTCATCCAAAAAGGCAAAGGACGCCTTTCCGGATGACTCGCCTTATGCTTGTCGCCTCAGGGCTAGCCCCTTCCGCTTTTCTCTGTCCAGCTACAGGGGCTTGAGGCTCGAGGTCATAAGTCAATTCATCCAAAAAGGCAAAGGACGCCTTTCCGGATGACTCGCCTTATGCTTGTCGCCTCAGGGCAAGCCCCTTCCGCTTTTCTATGCCGCTTGTTGTTCGCTCTCTTCCATCTTCAACATTTTCCTGTCATACATTTTCAAGAATGGGAAGTAGATAGCAAATGAGATTCCGACATTGATCAGAACCATGACGATCGCTCTCCAGTCACCACCCGTTGCAAGGTACGCTCCGATTGGTGCAGGCAGCGTCCATGGCGGCATGATGTAGGTTGGTGATACCAAACCGACAGTGGTGGCCACATACGAAAGAGTCGCTGTGATCAAAGGTACCGTGATGAATGGGATGATCAAGATTGGGTTCAATACGATTGGAGCACCGAATATGACAGGCTCATTAATATTGAAAAGGCCCGGTACCAGACATGTTTTCCCTAATGCTTTTAAATATTTTGAGCGGGAGAAGAACACCATCGCAAGGACCAATCCAAGCGTGGCTCCTGATCCACCGATCCAGATGAACCATTGGTAGAACGTCTCAGGCGCAATATGCGGGATCGCTTGCCCACTTGCAACCGCATCAGCGTTGTTCACAAGGAATACTTCCCACAGTGGACGGGCGACGGTCCCTACAACGGATACGCCGTGGATCCCGAATGACCAGAAGAAATCGATCAGGAATACCGGAACCAATACTCCGAATATGCTGTCACCTGCTGTAACCAGTGGAGCAACGGCGACACCGACCAACTTATGCAGATCTACCCCTGCTAAGACCGTCACGGATGATATCAATAAAATTACGATTGCTACAGGTATAAGTGCTTCAAAGCTTCGTGAAACGGATGCCGGAACTTGCTCAGGCATTTTGATCGTGATGTTCTTCGTCTTACAGAAGCGCAGGATTTCAACTGCCAGAATCGAGACGACCATGGAAACGAATAATCCCTGCCCACCGAGATTGGTCATTGGAAGGACCCAGCCTTCTCCGTCCATTACTTTCGGTGTGATGGTCAATAGAAGTGCTGCGACTGAGATCTGTGCCCCGGATAAAGGATCCAGTTTATAGCTTTTCGAGAGATTGTATCCGATTCCGAAGGCGACATAGAGCGACATGATGAACATGGTCAGACGGTACGGAATCAGGATCTCGACAATATTGTCTGCTGCCCACTGTTTGATGTCACCGAATATCCATGCATCAGGCAGTGGCGGAAACGCTAAGATCAAAAAGAATGAACCGACGATAATAAATGGCAGTGCTGAAATAACTCCATCCCGGATTGCTTGCAAATGCCTTTGTTCAGAGAGTCTGGCCATTGGACCTGACAAGTTATTCTCCAGAAAGTTCACAAACGTTTGCATGTTACTACCCCCTTGTTTCCTATTAAGTTAGTTTGTTAATTCCTTTACTGTTTTCAGTAAAGTCGGCCCACCAAGCGGCGTGTACGCCTGTGGCGGAATCGGCCCGCATGGAACATTGGCCTCATCGGCGGCTTTCTTCACTTGATCAAATCGGTGTCTGATCTGAGGTGCTACCATACATACATCCCATCCCTTAGAGATTTCCTCGGATACTTCCCCAGTTCCGATTGCATGGACTTCCATTTCAATCCCCTCTTTTGTTCCTTCTTTTTTCAGGGCATTGACGACGATCGCACTGGACATCCCTCCAGAGCATACGAATAATACTTTCATCCCTATTCCTCCTCCTCTTTCATTCGCTGAACCACTTCATGTGTATGAATAATTTGCTCGTAAACGCCATGTCCTTTTTTCATGCATAATGCCACGAATAAAGCGTCTATCACGACGAGTTGAGCAATTCTTGCCGTCATGGTACCGATTCGGATATTATGTTCCTCCTCAGAAATCGTCAGGACGATATCGGCGAGCTTTCTTGCCGGTGATTTACCGTGCTGTGTCAACAGGACGATGGTGGCTCCCTTTTCCTGTGCGACGTTCATCAGCTTCAGGATTTCCTTCGTCTGACCGGATGTTGAGACGACGAAGAGAACGTCTCTTTCCGTTAAGTTCGCAGCCATCATCATCTGCACATGGAAATCACTTGCCTGGAACGCCAGATAGTTCAACCTCAACAGCTTCTGGGTGAAATCTTCCGCTACCACAGCGGAACCACCCACTCCATACAGATAGACTCTTTCAGCTTCATGAAACGCATTGACCGCCCTACCCAGTTCATCAATGGAAAAAAGCTTTTCCGTATTCTTGATGGCTTGATAGGTATTGACCAATACTTTATTGAAGACGGTTTCAAGATTATCTTCAAAAGAAAGAAGCGTATTGATGTCATGACTCTTCGTTTCTTCGATGTTCGTACTTTTTGCGAGCTCGATTTTCAAGCCGCTGAAACTGTTGATCCCGATCCGTTTGCAGAACCGGATGATGGCGGCTTCACTGCTGCCGCATGAGTGTGATAGTTGCTTTGTGGTCATCTCCATCACTTTCTCCGGAAATTCGACTACATATTGAGCAACCGCTATTTCAGACGGTGTAAAGCTCTCCATCTGACTTTTGATGTGTTTTAAAACCTGGAATTCTGTCATGGTCACCTCCAAAAAAATGATTGTCTTGAAAAGGCTTTCAGTTTAATATGATTATATGCGATAATGAAATTAAATTTCAATATTATTTTAAAATATTTAAATTTTTATTTTACAAAATTAGTAGAAAAGAGTTCTAAAAAGGTTCAGGGAGGAATACACGATGGCAGAGATCCGCAACGTGGAAATGGAGATATTTGAGATCATATCAAACGGTGGGAATGCGAAGAGTACGGCTTATGAAGCCCTCGTTAAAGCACATGAGGGGAAATTCGATGAGGCGGAAGAGATGATCAAGACCGCCCATGACGAATTGAATAAAGCCCACAAGACACAAACAAGCCTGATCCAGGCCGAAATCAACGGGGAAGAATTTGAAAAATCCCTTCTTATGATTCATGCGCAGGATCACTTGATGACGTCAATCAGTGAAATCTCATTAATTGAACAAATGATACCGATGTTAAAGAGAATCCATGCACTCGAAAGCCAATCTAATTAAGGAGGAGTCCCAATGAGTAAAAAACTGGGCGTTTCAATCTATCCGAATCATTCTACAACTGAAAAAGATAAAGAGTATTTGGCCCTTGCCGCTTCATACGGATTCCAACGTGTGTTTACCTGCTTATTATCCGTTGAGGGAGACAAGGAAGGCATCATTGCGAACTTCAAAGAAACGATCAAGTTTGCTCGCGAGAAGAATATGGAAGTCATAGCCGACATCAGTCCACGTATTTTTAAAGAGCTGGATATTTCTTACGATGATCTATCCTTTTTTGCCGACCTGGGTGCTCACGGTATCCGCCTTGACCTTGGATATACCGGTCATGAAGAATCCATGATGTCGTACAACCCCTATGATTTGAAAATCGAATTGAACATGAGTAATGCCACGAAATACATCGATAATATCATGACGTATCAGCCCAATAAGGACCAATTATTAGGGTGCCATAACTTTTATCCGCACCGTTACTCCGGTTTATCTTATCCTTTCTTTATCGAATGCAGCCAGAAATTCAAGGACTTCGGCATGAGAACGGCAGCCTTTGTGTCTTCCGCAGATGCCACATTTGGTCCATGGCCTGTCACAGAAGGATTGCCTACACTGGAAATGCACCGTTCCCTTCCTATTGATGTACAGGCGAAGCATCTGTTTGCGACTGGACTGATTGACGACGTCATCATCAGCAATGCCTATGCGTCCGAACGTGAAATGCAGCTGCTCAGTGAATTGAATACATCGAAGCTCACTTTCACCGTCGAAACCCATGAAACGACTACGGATTTAGAGAAAACGATCATCTTTGAAGAACCCCATTTTTACCGTGGAGATGTATCGGATTATATGATTCGTTCCACTCAAAGTCGCGTCAAATACAGAGGAAGAGAATTTGCACCACATAACAACGTTGACATCAAGCGTGGGGACATCATCATTGAAAACGACTTATATGCCCAATATGCAGGAGAACTTCAGATTGCCCTGAAGGATATGGAGAACTCCGGGAAGACGAATGTGGTGGGCAGGATCCGGGAAGAAGAAGTCTTCCTTCTTGATTATTTGAAACCCTGGAGCAATTTTGCCTTTCAGCCAAGTAAGAAGGTTTAAGAGATGACTAGAGTAATAGGGATCGATGCAGGCGGAACAAAAATTCAGGGACTCGTCATGGATATGGAAAAGAATATCCTTTTCCAAAGTTTATCCGGACACGGGAACCCGTCAGTCTCGTATGAGGAAGCATTGCGTAATCTCTCCTCAGTCGTTCAACAATGCCTGGACCATACTGCTTCAGATGGTGCCACCCACATTGTCATCGGAATGGCAGGTGGAGGGTCGGGGAACATTTCCCACCGAATTCAGTCAGAATTGAGCAGGATGACTTCCCTTCCCATCATTCTGATAAACGATGCGACACTTGCCTATTTCAGCTTGATCGGTAACCGGAATGGTGTGATGACCATCGCGGGCACGGGATCGATTTGTTACGGAAGGAACGGAGTAAGAGAAGGAACGACCGGGGGCTGGGGTCACTTACTTGGAGATGAAGGCAGTGCCTACCACCTTGCCATCGAAGCGAGCAAACAGATTGTCAGGGAAATGGACTCAGGCATCCCCCTCTCCCCCCTTTCCCTCAGCATACTGAACAACATCAACGCTACTGACGCCAAAGGATTGAAAGGATTCATCTATTCTTCTTCAAAAGGGGAGATTGCCCGGCTTGCGAAAGTGATCCACATGGAAGCAGAGGCCGGGGATGAAACGGCCCTTACCTTATTGAAAAACGCCGGCAAACAGCTTGCCGCACAGACCATCGCATTGATCGAAACGTTACAGATTGAAACAAAGCCGGTCATAGCTTTGAAAGGGAGTGTCCTCGAACACAATCCCGTGGTTCAATCCACGTTTAAAGAAACGATCTCAACAGTGTTTATGGATCCGATTTTTATCGTTGATTCTACGTCCCCCGCTACAGGTGCAGTGGACATAGTTGAAGCAATCCGGAAAGGAAGGTTGTCATATGAGTAAACGATTAGCAGTCGGACTGATGTCCGGCACGTCCGTGGACGGAGTGGACGCCGCCCTTGTTTCCATCGAAGGAGCAGGGACGGATACCGTGGTGGAGCTTGTCCATTATTCGACTACGCCCTTTTCACAACCGGTGAAAAAGAAAATCTTTGATGTCATGAGTCCTGATCTTTCCTCCACCCCCCTTTTATCCAGCCTGCATTTTGAACTTGGGGACGTATACGCCGATGCCGTAGAGAAAGTATGTAAGGAGGCAGGCATCTCTGTTGATGACCTTAGCTTTATCGGATCCCATGGACAAACAGTCTATCATCAGCCCTTTCGTACGGAAGATTCGGTTGCTTCCACTCTTCAAATCGGAGAACCGAGCGTGATTGCCTACCGGACCAACACACAGGTGGTAGCCAATTTCCGTTCCATGGATATGGCTGCAGGAGGAGAAGGCGCCCCACTTGTCCCTTATACAGAGTTCCTTCTCTACGGAAAAAAGGATGGGGGCAGGCTCCTCCAAAACATCGGGGGAATCGGGAATGTGACCGTCCTTCCGAAGGACTGCTCCCTTGAAGAGGTGTTTGCTTTTGACACTGGTCCCGGGAATATGGTGATCGATGGATTATGCGAAAAATTATTCGGTTTAGCTTTTGACGAGGATGGTTCGATTGCCGCCAGGGGAACGGTTCACCCTGAAGCAGCACGGAAATGGATGGAGTGGGAAAAGGATTTCTTTCAGAAAGCGCCGCCTAAGTCCACCGGCCGGGAACTGTTTGGTGAGGTGTTCGTGAACCGTATTCTAAAGGAATACAGCGATATCCCGAAAGAAGATCTGATTGCAACGGCAACCTACTTTACCGCCCTATCCATTTCGGATGCTTATAAAACATTCGTCTTCCCTCAGCATCCGATCAACGAGGTCATCATCGGCGGCGGGGGAAGCTATAACGGAACGCTTCTCCAAATGATGAGGGAACTTCTCCCTGAAGTGACAATCCTTATTCAGGAAGATATCGGATACTCCTCCGATGCTAAGGAAGCGATTGCCTTTGCCCTATTAGCCAACGAAACCCTGCACGGCAATTCAGGCAATGTCCCAGGGGCAACCGGAGCGAAAAAACCCGTCATCCTCGGGTCGATCACACCAAGCCCCACAAGCAAAAAATAAAAACCCTTTTGGAGGGACGGACCTTGACCCCAGTCGGGTACCGTCTCTCTGCTCTTTTTAAAGAAGATATGAAAAACATGTTAAAAAAGGTGGAAATTAGTATGATCACTCCTGATATCAAGAATCGTTTCCTCAGCATCGTCGGTAAAGATCATTACCGTGATACCCCTGCTGAAAAACTTGTCTATTCCTATGATGCAACACCCAACTATCAATCCATGCCCGATGCCATCATCGTTCCCCGGTCAACGGGGGAAGTATCGGCAATCGTGAAGATCTGCAATGAAAACGGCATTCCCATTGTCCCGCGGGGATCCGGCACGAATCTTTGTGCCGGTACGTGCCCAACCGAAGGCGGTGTTGTCCTGCTTTTCACCCATATGAACAACATTCTCGAATTGGATGAAGAAAATTTAACGATCACCGTCCAGCCCGGAATAGTAACACTTGATTTGATTCACGCCGTTGAAGCCAAGGGACTCTTCTATCCTCCAGACCCGAGCTCCATGAAGATCTCCACCATCGGAGGGAATATCAATGAAAACTCCGGTGGTTTGAGAGGGTTGAAGTATGGAGTCACACGTGATTATGTGCTTGCCCTTGAAGCGGTCCTTCCGAATGGTGATATCATCCGGACCGGCGGGAAACTCGCAAAAGATGTGGCCGGGTATGACTTGACCCGCCTATTTGTCGGGTCGGAAGGAACCCTTTGTGTGATCACGGAAGCGACATTGAAGCTCGTTCCCATGCCGGAGACAAAACAGACGATGCTTGCCCTTTACCAGGACATAGAAGCAGCTGCAAAAAGTGTATCGAACATCATCTCGAATCCGATCATCCCGACGACCCTGGAATTTCTGGATCAGCCTACATTGGAAGTGGTCGAGGATTTTGCCAAAATCGGACTGCCTACGGATGTGAAAGCAGTCCTGCTGATTGAACAGGATGGTCCTCCTGAGGTAGTCGCACGTGATATGAAGCGTATAGAGGAAGTGTGTGTTGAAAACGATGCCGTATCCGTTCAACTCGCTAAAACCGAAATCGAAGCAGAAGCCCTTCGCACTGCCCGGCGCTCTGCCCTCTCGGCTCTTGCCCGACTTAAGCCGACGACGATCTTGGAGGATGCCACGGTACCCCGTTCCGAAATTGCCAAGATGGTGAAAGCGATCAATGAGATAGCCGAGCGCCATGAGTTGAAGATTTGCACCTTTGGCCATGCAGGGGACGGAAACCTTCATCCGACCGTTGCCACAGACGCCAGGGACCATGATGAAATGAAGCGGGTCGAAGCAGCCTTTGAAGAGATCTTCGCCCATGCCATCGATTTGGGCGGGACCATCACGGGAGAACACGGCGTCGGGATGATGAAGGCGCCTTATCTCGAATGGAAACTCGGACCTGAAGGGATCGGCGCCATGAAGATGATCAAGCAATCCTTCGACCCCACTAACATCATGAATCCGAATAAAGTATTTGCAAAAGAATCGAGAAAACGTGTGGTGATTACAAGATGACGACCGTCCAGGAAAAGCAAAAGATTCAACAGGCATTCAAGGACCGCATGGATGAAGATGAATTATTGAATTGTATGAGATGCGGATTCTGCCTTCCCTCCTGTCCCACATATATCGAATCCGGATTCAAGGAATCACACTCCCCACGGGGGCGCATCGCCCTTATGAAGGCAGTCGTCGACGGGGTGATCGAGCCGGATGAAGAAGTCGAGCGCACACTGGACCTTTGTCTCGGATGCAGGGCCTGTGAACCGGTCTGTCCATCCGGTGTGAACTATGGTCACTTATTAGAAGAAGCACGGGATATCATTAATCAATATAAAAAGCATTCCCTCCCTGTCCGGGTTGTGAGGAAGACCGTATTCGAAGGTTTATTCCCACATCCCGACAGAATGAGGATGCTCACGAACCTTCTCGGAATCTATCAGCGTTCAGGTTTACAAAAGGTCCTCCATACTACGGGCGTGATGAAGCTGTTCCCGGAAAGCATGGCAACGATGGAACGCGTCCTTCCTCAGGTTCCAAAGCTGAAAGCGATGAAGGAACGCCCGACTTCCCTTTCTTCCATTGGTGAGGTTCGGAAAAAAGTCGCATTCTTTTCCGGTTGTTTGATGGATACGATGTTCCTGGAAACCAATAATGCCACAACGAAACTCCTTCAACTGGCAGGCTGTGACATCGTAATTCCGAAGACGCAAACCTGCTGCGGGGCCTTACATGGACACAGCGGTGAAAAGGATGCTGCCAAGGGACTCGCAAAACGGAATATTGAGGCATTTGAAGCTTCCGGCGTCGATTACATCATCACGAATGCCGGTGGCTGCGGAGCTTTTCTTGTCGATTACGATCACTTACTGAAAGATGATCCCGAGTGGAAAGACCGTGCTGTCCGATTTAAAAACAAGATTAAGGACATTTCCTCGATTCTGGTAGATTTGGAGTTTCATAAAAAGACATTGAATGTGGCACCACAACGAATTACGTACCAAGATTCCTGTCACTTAAGAAACGTACAGAGAACATTCATGGAACCAAGGGTACTCCTTCAATCCGTGGAAGGTGCCGATTACGTTGAGATGAAACAAGCCGACCACTGCTGCGGATCTGCAGGAATTTACAACATAGTCGAATCCGACATGTCCATGAAGATCCTCGATCACAAAATGGAAAACGTCGAAGACACCCGGGCCACCACCATCATCACATCCAACCCGGGCTGCCTCCTCCAAATGAAACTCGGTATCGAACGAGAAGGACTATCAGACAACATGCGAGCCATCCACATTGTCGACTTCTTATTGGAAGCAGTCGACTGAGAGGGACGGACCTCCCCAACCATCCTTTTGCTCCCGCAAAAAAGATGATTGGAGGTCCGTCCCTATTTTTTTTTGATTTTAAAGAATGAAAAGTAGACGAGGAATGAGAGGATGATTCCATAGGCTGCAAGCAGTGTGAGGGCATTGGTAACATTGGTTGTGAGCCAGATTATGATGACGGCGATGGCGACGAGTACAGCGCTGATTGTGATGAGTCTGTTCATGGGAGGGCCTCCTTTATGAGTAGAATAGGTTCTATAGGTATATACGATTGGGATGAGGGAAGGTTTCTTTTTTGTTTAGCTAACAGCAGATTT
Organism: Bacillus sp. es.034; assembly: GCF_002563655.1. GTDB lineage: Bacteria > Bacillota > Bacilli > Bacillales > Bacillaceae_B > Rossellomorea. The sequence continues at coordinate 4,135,897 of NZ_PDIY01000001.1, forward strand.
TCTGCTTTTGATTCAGCTATTGATTTTACTCTGATAATCAGCAGGTGAATACACCCTCTCATTCAGCTGCTGAACCCACCCCCACCCATAAAAAAAACACCGGACACCCCAAAGGCATCCGATGTCTCCCATATTCATTGACTCGCAATCTCATAAATTTTCAAATTCCCATAAATCAACCGTAAATCAGGAGCCACTATGTCCTGACTCTCGGCAGCGTCCAGCAAGAAACCGTATAAATGATCGGCCTCGACTGAAAGATTCTTCTCCATATCACGCTGCAGGGAAGACTTCATGCTGTAGCCCATCCCGCTGATTTTATCGTAAAGTGCGTCTTCAATCTTTTCTGCAAGAGGCGCCCCCAACTTCCTCATGACCATCGCTGCCTGAGAAAGGACCGCCTTGATCCGTCCCTCTCCTTCACCGGTCTCCCGGATCGGACCGATCGGGGCACGATAGAGGGAAGTGACTCCTGAAAGGGTGGTGATAAAGAGATATTTGTGCCACATTTCCTGCTCGATGCTATCGGATAATCGGAAGCTCGCTTTCGTTCCAGAGAAAGCTTCTTCCAAACTGGTGATGCGGTCCGTCCGATCTCCATTTCTCTCTCCAAACACCAGGTCATGGATAGGGCTTGTCTGAATGACTTTACCTGAACCATCAAGTGTGGACTCGACAAAGCATAGGCCGCCTATCACCTTTTCTTCCCCGAAGGCCTCGATCAGGTCATCGACGTGGGACATGCCGTTCAACAGTGGAAGAATCATTGTGTTCTCCCCTACAAACGGATGTAGACTATCGATGGCCCCTTCTAGGTGATACGCTTTGGTGGATAATATGACAACGTCAAATGGCTCTGCTTTTTCTTCAGCCTTAAGGGTCTTCGGCTGATAGTGATAATCGCCATGAACGCTTTCGATGTGAAGTCCATGTTCTTTCAACTGATGTTCCCTTTTATCCCGCACGAGAAATGTGACGTCCTCACCCTTCTCTGCCAATCTGCCTCCAAAGTATCCGCCGACGGCTCCTGCTCCTACAACCAATATTCTCATTCCATCCGCCTCCCTTTTTATTAGATCTTCTATTTCATTCTCCAATATGAAAGCGGATAAATCAAAAGTTCTGATCAGTACATCAACCCATAAACCAGAAAACGCTCATATTCGTTCTTCGCGAACTCCCCTGTTAACACGACTTCTTTTCGCAGCTGAAATAATGGATGATCCTCCAGGAAATGAACATAATCATCGGAGCTGTAGTACAGAAGAATCTCGATGTCCCGGGGGAAGGATTCCACTGATAAAAGAATATGATTGATGACTTTTATAAAAATTTGAACGGAAAAGGGATTGAAAAAGTAGAAACGATTGTCTGCCGGGTTAATTTCATAGTCCTCAGCCAGGCAATGGCAAAAGGAAATCGTACCGTTCCTGAATTTTGTTTTCTCACGATAGGTTGAAAGATTCTTCATGCAATCTTCGTAAAACTCGTCGTTCATTTCCACACCGATGACAGTCGATCGAAAAAGATGATGAACGAAGAAGTTCAAGCGGCCTTTCCCACATCCGAAATCCACGACCCGGTCACTGCTTTTCAGTTCATACTCCTGAAACAACTCCTGTAAAGCCGCGTATGGAGTCGGTTCATAGCGATGATAATGAAAGGATCTATGAAAGCCTATTTGACGATCGCCGGTTTTGATATTCAGTAATGTATCATAATCATGTTCGTTCATTCTGTTCTCCTTATTGAACCTGCCGTATAGACGCTCTTCCATCGTACCACGATTCCCGATTCCTTTCAGACATTAAAAAAGCAAACCCCTCCTAAAGGGATTTGCTTTCATATTCCTTATACCCAGCCCAGTGCCCTGACAATCGTTGCTACCAGAAATGTGACCCCGATCGCAATCGCTGTCGGAATCGCAAAAGACAGGAACGTCCATTTCTTGCTTTTCGTTTCCTTATAAATATTCACAAGGGTCGTGCCGCAAGGGAAATGGAGAAGGGAAAAGAGCATCATATTCAGTGCCGTTAACCACGTCCATCCGTGACTGACGAAGACCGCCTTTAACTCGGTCAGATCATCAAGTTCAAGCATCGCCCCTTGAGAAAGATAGGCCATGATCAGGATCGGCACGACAATTTCGTTTGCCGGCAGTCCGATGATAAAGGCTGCCAGGATGAACCCATCCATCCCAAGTGCCTGCCCGAAAGGATCCAGGAACTGAACGAAATGCATCAGGATGCTCGTGTCACCGATATGGATATTGGCGATGATCCACGTGATGATCGAAGCTGGCGCGGCCACGATCACGGCCCTTTTTAACACATACCAGGATTTATCTTTACTCGAGCGCAAAATGGTACTCCAGATTTTCGGACGACGATATGGAGGTAACTCGAGTGTGTAATGAGTCGGAACTCCTTTAAGTGCCGTTTTGGACAGTATCCAGGACACCGAAATCGTCACGACAATTCCGATCAACACCATGGTCATGACCATTCCGGCGGTCACTAGGGAAGCCATCCCCCCGGCATACCCCGCTGCCATGAATAGGGAAGCGAGCAGGATCAAAGTCGGCCAGCGACCATTGCAAGGAACAAAGTTATTAGTCAGGATGGCAAGCATCCGTTCTCTCGGTGATTCGATGATCCTGGTCGACATGATGGCAGCAGCATTACACCCGAAGCCCATCGCCATCGTCAAGGATTGCTTTCCGTGCCCTCCTGCTTTCTTAAACAGGCGGTCCATATTGAAGGCGACACGGGGTAAATACCCATAATTCTCAAGAAGAGCAAAAGCCGGGAAGAAAATCGCCATCGGAGGAAGCATGACGCTGATCACCCATCCGGTACCCCTGAAGAAACCCAGTACGAGTACACCGTGAAGCCATGCTGGTGCATTCATGGCGTTAAATAGAATGGTCAGCTGCCCTTCCATCCAGGAGAATCCTTGTGCCAGCATGCTGGATGGGATATTTGCCCCCGCAATCGTCAGATAAAACACCGCTCCAAGCATGGCAAGCATGATAGGGAATCCCCAAATGGGTGAAGTCAGCACTTTATCCAGCTTTTCGGAATGGATCCGTTCTTTGTTTTTGTATTTTACGACTTCTTTGCAGATCCCTCTGCTCGTCGAATAAATGTTTTCGACAATTTCATCCCTCAGGTTGTCACTTGACATCCCTTTCGCATGATTGAATAAGTACGCAAGTCCCTGATCTCCCTCATGTGGTTGCATTGACTGAGACATTGGAAAATCCTCCTTTCTTTCGTTCCCTCCGGAAGTAATCATTCAACGAATTGAGTATGCTTTCATCTCCATCCAATAATCGCAGGGAAATCCATCGAATCGGAAACTCATCCCCGATCATTTGCCGTACTTTTGGAGAAAGCTCTTCTATTTTCGCTTCGATATCCGCAGAATAGGTCATGCGGTATGGAGTGGTCGGTACATTTCCTAGAGCCATTTCATGTATGGTATCCAGTAACTCCTTGATGCCCGTATTATTTCTCGCCGATATTTTCACAACTGGTACGCCCAGTTTTTTGCTTAATGCTTCACTGTTTACTTCGATTCCTTTTTTCTTCGCTTCATCCATCAAATTGAGGGCTACTATCACTCGATCCGTCATTTCCATCACTTGAAGGGCGAGATTCATATTTCTCTCAAGGGACGTTGCGTCCAGTACCACCAGTGTCACGTCCGGTTTATCAAAGATAATATAGTCCCTCGCAACCTCTTCATCTGTTGAATTGGAGTAGAGGGAGTAGGTCCCGGGCAGATCGACGATGGTGAAATCCGTCTTATTGTGTATGAAGTCACCTTCTGCGTGGATGACCGTTTTACCAGGCCAGTTCCCTGTGTGTTGTCTTAACCCCGTCAATAGATTAAATAATGTACTTTTCCCTGTATTCGGATTTCCTGCAAGAGCAATTCTGTATGCTTCCATCCTTACACACCTCCTATTTTCTCAACTTGAATCCTTGAACTTTCTTCTTTACGGAGGGCAATCGTGGTGTCACTCACCCGAAAGGCCATTGGATCTCCCAGTGGACTTTTTTGAACGACCGCTACCTCTGATCCCCTTACAAATCCCAGATCCAATAATCTTCTTCTCATGGTACCTTCTAATGATAGTGATGTTATAAGAACGCGGTCGCCTGGTTTACATTCTGATAGAAGTAATTTCTTGACTTCGGACATATTTCATTCCTCCGGTAAATTATATTGTCTTTATATTAAAAAGTTTCCCTTGTGCAAATTATATGTTCATCTTATTCCCTTCACCCCAAAAATGTCAAACAAAGTTTCATATTTTTGGGGATTTTTTAAATGGTCGACCATTCATGACATAAAAAAAGAAGCATCTGGCAGCCAGATACCCCTTTTTGAAACAGACATATGGAAAGCACTTATTAACCAAGATACCCTAATAGATCAAGCTCTCCCTCTTCCCAACCTTTCTCACCAACCGCTTTAACCATGAGTTCATCGATGACTTCATGTCCGATCCCGTATGTCGTTTGATTCTTATCGTTGATCTTTAACCACCTGCAGCGATTCTGTACCCTTTGGAACCCGTTGCGTTCATATAAATCAGGGTCATCAGCGAATAACACAATATAATCAATGTCCCGATCTTGACAAAATTCATCTATTTTACTCAACAATTGAGATCCGATCCCCTGGGAACGCATAGTGGATGCAACACAGACATCAATGAGGCTTAACACATTTATACGCTTTCCATTCAAATTCATCACCCGATAATCACATGCGATATGTCCAACTAAACGATCTTCTATGTATGCCAGAAATCTTACGTGAGGCTTCTGTTTGAAATAGATCCTGTCCACAGGATAATCCCCTCCGAAGCACTCACATAATAACCGCTGCAAGTGACCTTGAACGTCTCCGTTTAGATCAAATTCCGAAACTTTTCTTATTTCAACAGTATTCAAAGTCTCTTCCCCCTTATTATCAATATGACTGTCCCTATACAGGCTTTAAAATCGTCCTTTGCAAAGGGACCCCTCCCATTGAAACATTCCGTTCAATCAATAAATAACGCCGACCGTCTATAAGGAATTTCCTGTCTCCCTCATATTCCACGTTTCTCCCCTGCTCTACAAGCTCTCGTTTGATCGCTTCAATATACTCTTTTTCTTTAAAATACCGCTCTTCAAAATCGATTTGAATATGTCCTTTTCTGTAGCCCATCAGCCAATTGAATAGAAAAAGTGCCCCGCCCCCCGCAAGGATGATCCAGATGAATTCCATTTCGTTCATCTCCTTTTACTTCTTTTACCTATATACGGATAGAATCAACCATTTGTTTCACGATACATAAAAAAAGAGTTCACCCAATCACATCACATGATTAACCTTCGGAACTTGTGGTAAGTTAAACATGTTGGAATTAATAGATAAGGAGTGGATATTTGATGTCTAATAAAGATCAAACCAAGCAAGATATTCTCGATGCATACCATTTCAGACATGCAACCAAAGAATTTGATCCGAATAAGAAAGTATCTGATGACGATTTCAGATTCATTATGGAAACGGGCCGCCTGTCTCCAAGTTCCTTCGGATTCGAACCATGGAGATTCCTGGTCATCCAAAATCCTGAACTTAGAGAAAAGATTAAGAACACCGCTTGGGGAGCATACGGTAAACTCCCTGATGCCAGTCATTTCGTCGTAATCCTGGCTAGAACCAAACAGGATACCAAGTACGATTCTGACTATTTACAGGATCATTTCAAAAATAAGAAAAATATGCCTGAAGATCATTTGGCAAAATACTTAGAGAGGATTGAACAGTTCCAGAAGGTTGATTTCGATTTACTTGAAGGCGACCGTCCTCTATACGACTGGGCCGGAAAGCAGACGTATATTGCCCTTGGTAATATGATGACCGCTGCTGCCCAGATCGGTGTAGATTCCTGCCCGATCGAAGGATTTGATGTTGAGAAGATGAATACATTACTGAATGAAGAAGGCCTGCTTGAAGACGGTCACTTCGGTATTTCCGTCATGGTTGCATTCGGTTACCGGGTCAAGGATCCAGCACCGAAATCCCGTCGCTCATTTGAGGATATCGTGAAGTTCGTATAATAAAATGAAAGGAATCCCGCGTCCGTCGGGATTCCTTTTTTTCTCTTGTTAGCCTGCCTCTGTCTTAATGGCTCTTTGCAATTCGATCATCACCGTTGTACCTTTGTTCAGTTCACTTTCCACTTCCATTTTCCCCTTCATGGAATGAACAATGATCGTGGCTGCCATTATCCCGAGGCCCGTGCCTTCATCCTTTGTTGTAAAGAACGGTTCACCGAAACGTCGGATCTGCTCATCGGTCATTCCTTTTCCTGAATCAGAGATCGAAATAATAACCTTTTCCTTCTCGATCACCCCAATCGAAACTTGCCCACCCTGAGGCATGGATTCTATAGCATTGGTCATGATGTTTCCCATGCATTTAATAAAATTGTGGCGTTGCCCTTCTACATGAACACCATCTAAGAGTTGATAACGGAAGGAAATATGTGGAGCCTTTGGTTTTACGATTTCAATCAGCTCCATAAGAGAATCCTTTACATCGATACTTTCCGCCTTTTCTGGCGTTGAATTAGTAAACGTCAAATATTCCTCTATGACATGGGTTGCCTGATCAATCCCTTTTAAAGACAAATGAATAAATTCTTTCTGTATTTTTTCGTCTTTTTCTTCTTGTACCAGCTGCAAAAATCCTTTTGACGAAGTTAATGGATTTCGAATTTCATGTGAAAGACTCGCCGCCAACCGGCTCAAAACCTGAAGCTTCTCGTGTTGAGACAGAGTCTTTTTCATCTCCATTAATTTCCGTATCATCTCCGCAATCATCACAGAGATAACAGTGGCTGCCAGCGGAATGAGAACGAGGTACAGATACTCATCCATCGTGATTTCAGCTTCATGAATATATCCAAACAGAAGATTAAATATCGTCATACTGAAACAAATGATAACCAGGAATAGCATTTTTACTTTTCTCTTAGCACGAAGAAATCCTTTTGAAAAGGCTGCCAAAATTAAAAAGGTGACAAAATAGTTGAGAATCACTAAATGGATAAGACCGCTCCCAATGATGAAATATCTGATTGCTATGATCATGATCATGAGAACGAAGGAAACGACCGGGCCGAAATATAAGCTGGCCAGAAAAAAAGGGATCCTTCGCAAATCTACATAAATACCATTTGCCAGCTTATAACTGAACATCACACATAATAGAATCGTGATCGTGGAAAGGAGGATGACAATCCCTTTTGAAGGTTGCTTCTTTGTGGTGTCATAATAAATGGCGAAAAGGAGTAGTCCCACTACAATAAATAAAAAGTTCATTAATAAGTTCGTTAAAACAGAATCATACAATCAAACACCCCTCCCTCATTTCAATCGGTATCCTTCATCAGGAGTGAATTTTCATAATCAGGATTCCGATCTTCCTCCTTTATCAGCTGCGTGGAGGCCGAACTCCCCCCGATCAGCTCTCCTTTATGATTAAATAATGGATGGCAGTTCACATCATACTCATACATTTGATCGGCTATCGGAAAGGAAATAACCTTTCTCAATGATGTACGGTTCTTTATTACCTCTTGTTTTATTTTCATTAATGCCCTTGTGCCTCGGTTATCCCCTAATTCCACATCGTTCCTTCCAATCACCGAGACGGGGTCAAGTTCAGGATTCGGGTTAAAAATCCACGTATATCTAAGATCCAAATCAAAATGGGCAATCACCATGGGAGAATCTTGGAGGGCAATATAAAAGGGACTTTCCTCTAATTCAAAGACGGAAACATGAAATTTCAATAAGTCTGCCAAGTTCTCTGCAAGCCTCTTACTTGGAATTCTTACGCCACTTTCAATCTTTGAATAATAAGATCGATCGATGTGAACTAAATAGGCAATGTCTTCTTGGCTATAACCCTTCATTTTTCTTAATCTCTCTAGCCAATTTCTCTTCTGATGACTCATTCGCATCCCTCCTACAAAACCTTTCTAGTTCTATTATACTGATTCACTATTCAAAAACTATGTGACTATTTTGTCACTATTGCAAAATACCGTAAAACCGACTAAAAGCCCTACAATTAAGGAAAAAACAGAAAAATTCTTCTAGTAAAATGGAAGTTACGTCCCCATCCATTCATAAAAAAAGAACTCCAGGAGTAAACCTGAAGTCCTACATTTAGTTCCTGAACCAATCCGCCCCCTCATCCATATGAACAAACGGAATATCAGTATCCACTTTGCCTGTCATTTTTTCCTGTTCAACATCCTTCCCCTTTAGCCATTCGGCAAAATCGAAGATAACAGGCTCCCGGTCTCCGCCAAGGGCAAACCATGCTTTCATTTCTTTTGGAAAATAAGCTGATGTATGAATCGTGCCGGCCCAACTGCCGTAAAGATCCGAGAATACCCCTTTATCACTGTCATTCATTAATCGGAAGGCCCTATGAGCGTCTTGATCACCCGATTCCTTGATGATGCTCAATCGTCGCTTGGAATCGACCAGGTGATTTCGGTTCTCATCGGTCATGATTTCAAAATGATTGGTGCATGCATTGGATTGCCTTACCTCCACCCCACGAGGTGAGGTTTCCACTATAAACGTTTCCCCGCTCCTGTCATACACGACATAGCTGAACGAATGCCTATGAGGGATTTCCTTCAACATATCGACGGCTTCGGTACCATCTTTACAGGATTCAAGGATCAATCGTCCGATCATACAGCAAATGAAACCATCTCCGGGATTTTTCCGGTGCATGAAGTTATACCCCAGTGCCAGGCCATGTTCGTTCATTCCGTCCATCCTGCCGGTCACACGCTGACTTGGACCGATGATGGCATATCCTGTATCCGTCGGTTGAAAGAACGTATAGCGTCCCTCATACGTTTTCGGATGATAATCATAATTCCTGATCAGATAGTCTGTACCCGTTACGATCGAGCAGCCGGACTTCACATAATCCACCCGGTAGCCGCCAAACTCCTTCAGCACCCGCTCCATCGGCCACTTGAGGGCTTCTTGTAACCCCAGGAGTTCATCCCAGAGGCCTGGGGCAAATCGATTGATTGCTCCCTTTGTTTCCTCAACGCTGATGGAGAAGCGGGGCTTACGTACTTTCCATTGATTTTCCCGATTTCTAACCGTTATGGAATCCTTTATCCGTTCCCCTTGCATAAATCCGAAGTCATAATGGGAACCGCGAAATTGAACCACATCGCTATGTATTGTTTTCATGCTAAAACCTCATTTTCATCATAATCTATTCTACAAGGATAATAGAAGGGATTGGAAAAGGAAAGCAATCGCCATCCTTCTATACACGCCTATCAACCGGAAGAAAAACAATGATCATAAAACATATGAGGAACGCCATACCGGTCACCACTAACCCAAGGAAAAAACCGATGAAAGCCATAAATCCGTCTTCACCTGGATACTGAGGTACATACGTGTTCCATTGGTACAGGATAAACAAAAAAAGCAACAAATAAAAACTGCTTCCGAGCGTTCCTGCTTTCCATCGCTCCCCTTTCCCCCACACTTTTGTACGGACAAGTGAACTCCATAGGAGAAGACTCAACACAGTGGCAAGCATCATAATAATGAGGTGAACGTATGGAATCATCAGGAGAGTCGTACCATACAATAGCAGCCCGGTTGTACCGAATAATAATAGATTCATCCCAAACAAAAACACCCCGACTAACCAGGGATTCTGAAACCACTTATGCTTATTCAGAGAATGAATCCATTTAAACGTAAAGATTCTCTCCCTCGGAATTTTCATGAAAATAAAGAGCCCGACAAGACCCAAAATAAAAAATAATGTCACTTGTTATCCCCCCTGTCACTCGTGGTTTATTTTACCATATACCTTTTACGTTTTGGTATATATTGTGATGATTGTACCAGGTACAGAATCACCACTCTGTACCTGGTACAATCCTGCTCATTCAGCTGCTGAATTCATCCAGTTATTCAGCAGCTGAATAAAAAAAAGAACGGCCATCCAGACCGTCCCACATCCATCACATCACTTCTTCTTCTCGATAATCTCATCAATGATCCCATATTCCTTCGCCTCATAGGCACTCATGAAGTAGTCACGATCCGTATCAAATGCTACTTTTTCAACCGATTGCCCCGTTTTCTCAGCTATGATTTCGTTGATATGCTCCCTTAACTTCAGGATGCGCTTAGCCGAAATCTCAAGGTCTGTCGCCTGCCCTCTAGCTCCTCCCAACGGCTGATGGATCATGATTTCACTATTAGGCAGGGCAAACCGTTTTCCTTTCGTGCCTGCCAAGAGCAGCATTGCGCCGAATGACGCCGCCATGCCCGTACAGATCGTCCGCACATCGGGGCTGATGTACTCCATCGTATCAAAGATGGCGAACCCCGCAGAAGTCGAGCCCCCGGGACTGTTGATATACAAGGAAATGTCTTTATCGGGATCATCTGCTGCGAGGAATAATAATTGAGCAACGATGCTATTGGCCATATGATCATTCACTTCGTCACTCACCATGATGATCCGGTCCTTTAATAACCGTGAATAAATATCGTAGGAACGTTCTCCTTTGCTTGATTGTTCAATTACATAAGGTATTGCGTTCATATCTTCTTCCTCCCTCATTCGTTATGCAGCCATCGAGAGAATGGTCGAAGGCGAAGGAGATACCGGTAGCACCATCTGGACCGGTCCATAGGCAAGCAGCGTCGGAATATAGGCGATTAGCAGACTCGGATCCTGTGCTTTCAGGCTCCGATATAAGATGGCGTTCAGCTCTTTTTGGAGATTCTCATCCCAGTATGCGTCACTTCCTACCCATTCATCATCGACGGAGATTTTTTTCAGTTTGGCCCTCGACCGGTTCAATAAAGCCTTCACAGCTGTTTCTGTCAGGTTTAGTAGTACGGCCACTTCAGAAATTTTGTACTGAAAGGCTTCCTTTAATACGAAGGCAACCAGTTGCTTGGGAGTCAATCTGTTAGAAAGCAGGCCGATCATCTCAGGACTGATCCACTCTTTTGGATGATTTTCCACACAAGACTCCGGGACAGATCCGATTGTTTCCCTGCTCTCTTTCCGGCCCTTGTCGATCCACAGATGATAGGCCATTTTCTTTAGTAAAGCAGGACTCCAATCCTGACGATCAGGGTAGCGACTGAGGGCTTTATAAACCGATTCCTGGGCAAGATCCTCCCCGTCCCATTTGTCCTTCGTCAGAAAATAGCAATACCGGAACAGTTTTGGGACCATTTCTTCTATCCCTTTTTCGTCCAGGTTGAATACCGATCTCATTTGCATTGTCTTCACTCCTTTGCATCCTCTCATGCTTATAACGGATAAGGTTGTGAAAAAGATATGGGTAAAAGGATGATTTTATTATTATTATATCCAACAGGTGGGAGTTGGGTAATAAATTGGTTTCATCTCCGTCACTTGTGCTAAAGTGAAATCATAAAAAAACGATGACAGAAATGAGGTGCTCCCGATGATATCGATTCTTGTCGTTGATGATGATCCCCATCTGCGAAAGCTCGTCCGCGTTTATTTGGAGCAGAATGGATACCTGGTGACAGAAGCACCGGATGGCGAAGCTGCTTCCGTCATTCTTCTCCATCAAACCATCGACCTTGCCATTATCGACCTGATGATGCCGAATAAAGATGGATTTCAGTTGGCAAGTGAGATAAGGGAAGACTATGATATCCCCATCATCATGCTGACTGCGAGAGGCAGCATCACGGATAAAGCGAAAGGATACCAGTCCGGGACCGATGATTATATGGTGAAACCCTTTGAGAAAGAAGAACTCCTTTTCCGGGTGCAGGCGATCCTGAGACGATTCGACCGGGCAGGTTCCCAAACCGTCCGCTTGGGAGACATGACGCTTGATAAACGGTCTTATGAGGTGAAAGCCGGGAATAGGACCATGATTCTTCCCCTCAAGGAATTCGAACTGCTATATTATCTTGCAAGCTTTCCAAACAGGACATTTACGCGGGATGAACTTATCCAGCATGTATGGGGAATTGACTTTGAAGGGGACGACCGGACCATCGATGTGCATATTAAACGACTGCGTGAACGTTTCCGGGGTTCCGCCAATACCTTCACGATCACGACCGTACGGGGAGTCGGCTACAAATTGGAGGTACCTAAATGAAAACCCTTTATATCCGGATCGTCGTCGTCACCTTGTTGATCATGGTCGTAAGCAGCGTGATTGCGTTTATCGGTTCGAACCTTTATTATCAATTGATTTTAAAGCCTTCCAATGATGAAAAGAACACCGAAATCGCCCGGGACGTTGTGGAACTTACGGTCCTGGACCAAATTTCCATGAAGGTAAACAGCGGGGAATTCGGGGCGATACTCGGCCCGTCCGGTTCGGGGAAAAGCACCCTCCTCTCCATCATCGGGGCATTGACCAGCCCCACAAGAGGTGAGGTGACTCTAAACGGAAGAAATGTACATGATATGACAGGAAAAGAACAAACGGCTCTTCGCCTGAAGGAAATCGGCTTCATCTTTCAGCAATCGAACCTGGTTCCTTTCTTAACAGTGGAAGAGCAGCTGTTACTCGTAGGGAAGCTTACCAGAAAGAAGGACCACCTTCAGGAACGGGCATTGGAATTATTGTCTCACCTTGGACTTGAAAAACGGAAAGCCCATTTTCCTGAACAACTCTCCGGAGGCGAACAGCAGCGAGTGGCCATCGCCCGTGCCCTCATGAATGAACCGAAGCTGATCCTTGCCGATGAACCCACAGCAAGCCTCGACCGGAAAAGGGGAAAATCCGTGGTGGAATTATTGGTAAAAGAAACGAAGGAAAGGAATATCGCCACCATCATGGTCACCCATGATGAGTTGATGATCGGGAAATGTGATTGGGTTTATCGGATGGGGTTAGAAAGGAGATCGTGCCTGGTTAGAGTCAGGCACGATTTTTATGTTGCTCTAATAACCGTTTTAACTTCTCAGGATCATCCACTCTCAAAGCCACTTTAGATACCTCTTCTTTTTTACCCATGAACAGCGTCGCTTCGACGGGCTTCTTCAAGATCAGGATTACTTGAGGATGAATCTCCTCAAAGTCTTTCTGCATAAAGACCATGGTGCCTTTACTTGGTTTCTTCTTCCCCCATTCCATCGCCTCGATATTTGTTAGGGGCAGAATCAGCCGCTGCCTTAATCCCTGCACGACCCGCAACTCGCCATTTTTCACTTCAACAGGATGCAACCGTGTTATTTGGATTTCGGCCAGTACGAGGAGAATGCTGTACACGTTTAAAACGAGCAGGATAAATGACAGGATCGGGAGCTTGGAGTGAAGCCACCAGTGAAGACCGATCGTTTCGATCGCAACGGCATGGATAAGCATGATATTCATGGCGATGGCACTGGTCTTATGATGCATTGTAACCGCTCCGGCATGAGCAGGTGCTTTTTTCCGCCAGCTAAAGAAGGCGTAATACACCATCAGGATCTCAGATGCCAGGATTCGGATAAGGGGGAGTCTACTTACCTTTCTTTCGACTGCAGGAAGGAATGAAAAGATCGTTCCCGTTCCCGATGATCTCATATCTTCCCGGATGACTGGAATTCTTTTGAGCAGAAGGAAGATCAGACCCAACTCCGCCAGAAAGAACAGGGCTTCAAAGCTTATCCCGGAGTACAGGAGGATCGTATAGGGGGCAAAGTATTCTTCAGGGATGATGACTCTTGCTATGACCAAACCGAATACGACGAATCCGAACGCCTGCTTCTTTGAAACTTTAAAAGCGGCATAGGCAAGCGCCGGTGAAATGATGACCAGATCCACTAAGGACCCAAGTACGGCACCACTTTCAAGTTCAATGGCCAAAAGTTGCTGCACGATTGGCTGATACAGGAGTACATTACTTAAGAGGACGAGTGTTAACAGGGCAAGCGCCAAAAATGACCATTTCGAGTTTCGGATTACCATTCCCTCACCTCCAATTTACATCTATTCCATTTACTTACATTATAACTCTTTCAGCTTTTTTCGGAAATCGTCATCCCTTAAAACATGGAGCATGAATGAATTCAAACTCCCTGATATCTTCTCTAATTCTCCAGCTTCCAACTCGTTTGTGAAGATGGCAACCTCTGTTGTATTTCCTTCTTTATCTGTCGCATACGCCGCATTCGTAACGAGGAACTCCGTCGATCCCCCTTTTTGTCCGGCGTGCTTTAACCAGTCACGATTGGCAGGATGCTCCATGATACCTTCCATGATTGCATCCAAACGCTCCTGTGTCCCTTTTTGAAAAAGAGTCTTAGAATTCAGCTCCGCCATGAGGGATGCATATTCAGAGGTCGTGCTGCGCGGGAGTCTGTCAGACCAAACCTTTTGCATACTTCGACTGCATAACCAATTTTCCATGTACGTTTCCTTTTCTCCATTTTTTAATGTTTCTGAAACGGTTTGAGCTGTTTGTATGTATTCTTCTTCTGACATCGTCATGATTTTCGACTCAATATAGTCATCCGTATATGACGGATTTTTCATTTTCAAATACGTTGGAATCAGCATGGATCCGGTGATAGGGTAGAGTGCCTCGTGTTTTTCAATGCCCAACCCGTCCAGTGATCCGTTTATTTCCTCGATTCCAAGGAGATCCATTAAATAGTCAGTGTTTGCGTTAGAGCTGAATACGACCATCCCTTTCACTACGTTTTCGAGGGTAGTCGTATTTCCAAGCAGTAGACCCTTTTCTTTGGAAAACGTTATCCAGTCTTCATTGGCTCCTCCATCCGTATCAGGGATATAGTATCGATCAAGTTCTTCCAAGGAAACGTTCCGGGAAGGATCCAATTTCTTTTCCCCGTATTGCCTTGCATATTCAATGGCTACGATTGTCTTCATTGCACTTGCTAACGGGAACATCTCATCTTCCCTGACGGACACGAGCTTTTCCCCATTTCGGATCACTGTTAAGCCCCAATTCTTATGATGTTTTAAATAGTTTAACAGATAGCCTGGATCCTTTTTTCCCGCGTTCTGTCTAACGCCTGCCACAATGATGATCAAAGTGATCATCAAACCAGCTCCACTAATGAGTAAAGCAACCTTCATTTTCTTCGCTCCTGTCTTTATGTCGTTTAGTATATATACGATTTAAAAATGGTAAATGTTTCATTATTAAATCGTAAAAAACCTATCCACCAAGTGATGGATAGGTTTCATTCATGCTGATTGTTCTTTTCCGGCTTCATTATTTTTCAGGAACATATACAATGATGCCCCGAAGATTACAATGTATCCGATGATACTGAAGACATCCGGCACCTGACCGAACAGGAAGATGCTGATAAGTGCGGAATACATGACAGTTGAATAGAAGAAGATGGAGATCTCCCTTGCCGGCGCAAACTTGTACGCGATCGTGATCCCGAACTGACCGATTGTCGCAAAGACACCTGCGGATAACAGGTACACCCACTGTTTCGCGCTCATCGGTTCATAAAACCCGATGACGAACGGGAGCAGCACGACCGTCGTGAAAAAGGAAAAGTAAAAGACGACTGTATAAAACTTCTCCTTGCTCCCAAGCACTCGGAGGACCGTGTAGGCACCTGCTGCAAAAATGGCGGAAAACACCCCTGCAACGTATGGGATGACATCAAATGAGAACGCCGGTTTGATGATGAACAGCGTCCCGCTGAAGGCAATGATGATCGCTATCACCTGAAAGACGCGGGTCCGCTCTTTCAGGAATAGAGCTGAAAAGATGATGGTCAAAAACGGGCTCAGCTTGTTCAGCATATCGGCATCGGACAGCACAAGATGATCAATGGCATAAAAGAAGAGCACGATCCCGACAGCCCCTAAACCGGAACGCAATAAAAGAAGTTTTTGATTTTCTTTTTTCCCAAATAAGCGTTCCTTGTGGTACCGGACAAATCCGAATGCAATGAATGCAGAGACGATATTCCGGAAGAAGGTTTTCTGGATCGTCGGCACATCCCCCGATAACTTGACAAATGCAGCCATCAAGGAGAAACCAAACGCTGATAATAATAAAAGTAATATGCCTTTATTTCGATTTGACATTATATCCTCCAATGATAAACAATTTAGCAACTAAATTAGTGTATCAAAAAAAGGGGGGAAAGAAAAAAATCCGAACCATCACATATTTTCCCCAAAAATAGGAATGTCTTTTGAACAAAAGAAATCTATTAAAGTACTTTTTTTCTATTTATTTTCCAGGATTTCTTTGATTTTCTTTAAATCCTTTTTGTTTGCTCTCTTCATCATGAATGTCATAATGGGCGTCATCCATTTGGAAAATCCGGCAGGGGTCCCCTGATTCCTTAGGGTCATTTTAGTCGTTTGTTCATCAATCGACTCCCACTCATAGGTGGTTTCCATTAGGAACGGCCCGCTAGCCGTTCTCATGATGAGCTTCCGTTCAGGGATGAACTCTGTAATTTCATATATATAGGAGAGATCCTTCCCCAAGAATCTAGCTTTAAAGGCAATATGAGAATGAACGGATAAAGGCTTGTCCGTTTTCCATTCCGCTGAATCAATATTCATATACCACTCGGGTGCCTTGTCCGGATTTGTAGCATATTCTGCTACCATTTGGATCGGACGGCGTATCGCTATTTCTGTGATGACATCTACCATCGCCTTATTTCTTTTCAACATAATTTTTCAGCAGAGTCCCAAGTAAATAGGTCCACCCTTCTGTATGCTTATCCGCCCAGTCCTCTTCTATGACTCCTGAAGCTGAATGGGATAATTGAAGTAATGTTGAATCCCCTTTTTCAATCAATCGATACGTATACGCACTGTTTACTGCGCCCTGCATTCCAAGATGTCCGTACAGACGAATTTCTTCCGGTGCATTCACATAATACACCGTTCCCCATAGCGCTCCTTCATCCTTGCGCCATTTCTCTATGAATTGCCCGCCTGGTACAGGATCGAATGCGAATTGTGAACTTACTCCCTCTGGAGCCAATTTAAATTCCCACCAGTCCCCAGCCTGCTCGGTTAACGCTTTAAATACCTGTTTCCTTGGTGCATCTATCATCACTTCTTGCTCAATACGGAATACTTTACTTTGTTCCATTGATTCTTCTCCTCCTTTGTTTTCAGCTAATGAACGTAACTTCAAAAGTGAATTAGCTGTAGACTCCATATATTTACCTACCCACCTGTTATGCATTTTCTGCAGTGGGATAGCATTCAGGTAGTTACGCCTGAATTTGCCTTCACGCTTCACTACAACCAAATTCCCTTCCTCCAAAATGTTCAAATGCTTCATGATCGCGTACCTAGTCACCTCTGGAAAATGGTCATTCAGTTCGCCTGTCGTTCTTGCTGACTTCTTCAATAGGTCAAGGATCTCCCTTCTAATCGGGTGACCCAAGGCTTTAAATAAGGTGGAAAGCTCGTCCTTCATGTTAAGGATCCTTTCATTGTGATTTACATGTGAGTGATTGGTCACATGTAATATGTGACTATATAGTAACATGATGACCTTAATAAATCAATCTCAATAAAAAAACCAGATCCAGGTTACTTCAACGTTGCAACGAAATTTTTTTTAGATATACAAAAGCCCCCAATTCCTATTGGAGGCAAACTTACCTTATTTCTTCATAACAGGAACCCAGACCTCGCACCTGTAATCATCGTCATTCGGATTCCCCGGTGGATATAATTCAAATTCAGGTGCATCTCCATGCTCATACCCTGTAGACGGGAACCATTCTGAGAAAATCCGTTTCCACACACCCTGGATCGCGTCAGGCATCGGACCGACCGATTCAAATACTGCCCATGTGGAAGCAGGTATCTCCTTAACCTCCAGCGGGGGAGGAGTGTCAGATTTCTTTTCTGATCCGATAAAATAGGTGAACTCTTCATTCGGATCATCGAACTCCATGCAGATTCCGAGCATTTCATCATGACCCGCGGCCTCGCAAATCTCACTGTCCAAGCCGGAAGTATTCACCTCACCCCAAAATGTGGGAATCTCCTTCAAGTTTTGGCCATTATGGGTTGAGACTCTTTTCCCTTTTCCAATCACTTGAAATGCTTCTTTTTCAACGATTCTATAATTCATTTCGACTTCCCCTTTTAATTGGATTTGGAAGGAGATACGCGGGAATGCTTTCAAAGGAGTTCCTGATTCTCTCACATGGGATGGGGAAACACCGTGAGCTTTACGAAATGCCTTCGAAAAGGATTCGGGTGTTTCGTAACCATACCTGAAAGCGACATCAATGACCTTCACATTCGCATGATTCAGTTCCTGAGCCGCAAGCGTCAGCCTTCTCCTCCGGATGTACTCAGCTACAGTACAGCCCGTTACTAAAGAAAACAGCCGTTGAAAATGAAATTTCGAGTTCAGCGAGAGCCTGGCAAGCTCCTCCACCTTGATCTCCCCTTCAAGATTCTCCTCTATATACTGAATGCAGTCATTCATCCTTTGAAGCATTTCCATTGTTTATCTTCTCCCGTCTCAACTAATGTACCATGCAGATTGTATATACTCCGGTCATTCTGTGCGCTGCGCTGACCGGTGGTTTCTTTATAAATTGTACAATGTATGCAAATACTAACATTCACCAAGACACTACTTCTACACTCTTTCACCTATCTCCTCTTTTCATTGACACGAAACCATATGGTGTTATATTATTAAAACGAAACCAATTGGTGTTATTTTAATCACAGAAAGCAGGCGAGAAATATGAAATCAAATCAAAGCAATCAACTTCAAGATATTACCCAAACCGTCCTCTTCAATGCCCCCATTCAAAAGGTATGGGACACCGTCTCCACTTCAGAAGGCATATCTACATGGTTCATGCCGAACGATTTCCAACCAGAAGAGGGATACGAATTCCATATTCAATCCCCTTTCGGCCCGTCTCCATGTAAGGTATTGGAAGTGGATGCGCCTCATAAGTTGTCTTTTTCCTGGGATACGGATGGCTGGTTCGTCACATTTCTTTTAAAAGAGGTCGGCAAACAAACCGAGTTCACATTGATTCATGGTGGCTGGAAGCATGATGATGCCGTTGTTTCTAAACCGAACGAAAAAAGCTCCGTTATCCGGGAACGTATGGAGAACGGCTGGGTCGGCATAGTGGACCAACGCCTGCGGAAGGTTGTGGAGGAATAAGTGTCCGCGGTTAAACATGACGTATTTCAGGCGATTGCAGACCCGACCCGCCGGGAAGTGCTTCGCCTTCTCTCGAAAAAAGAAATGCCCATTTCGGCTCTCACTTCCCACTTTCCCATGAGCCGGACCGCCATTGCAAAGCATCTTGCCATCCTGACAGAAGCCGAGTTGGTTTCAGGTGAAAAAGTCGGCAGGGAAAAGATCTATCGCCTACAGCCTGAGCCCCTCGCAGAACTAAAGGACTGGCTAGCCTATTACGAACAATTCTGGAGCAATAAACTGACCAAGCTTAAATACGTTCTGGAAGAAAATAATGAAGATTGATTCATGGGAGGGACGGACCTTTGTTCCAAAGGTCCGTCCCTCCCATTTAGTAGATTTTCGCCATGATGACCATGGAGATGAATAAGCAAATAACCCTTTGTCACGATTTCTCTTCCCCTTTCTCTTCATACAAAAAAATCTCTTCAATTGACGTCTCAAATACATTTGCCAGCTGAAAAGCCAGATTCAATGAAGGGTCATACTTCCCCTTTTCAATCGAAATGATGGTCTGCCTCGAAACCCCTAACCTCGCCGCCAATCTTTCCTGTGAGTATCCAAACGTCTTGCGGTATTCTACTAGTCTATTTTTCAAAGAAGGATACCTCCTTATATTTCCATATCATAATGTAAAGGACACTTTACGTCAAGTATCCTTTACATTATGATGGATCTTCTTTATTCAGTCGTATACAAAAGGAGGGACGGACCTTTTTCCAAAGGTCCGTCCCTCCTTTCATTATTTCACTTTAATCACGATTTTCCCTTTTGCATGGTGAGTTTCACTGAGTGCGTGTGCATCTTTTACTCCTTGTTCACTAAGGTCGAATGTTTCTCCGATCACTGGCTTTAATTGACCGGATTCGTACAGGTCGGCAAGCTTTGCGAGTTGCTCGCCTTTCGGATCCAGCCAAAGGAATTCGGCTTTCACTCCGTACTTAGCTGGTTTGTCCTCTTTTGGAGGCTCTGCAATCGATACGAGCTTTCCATTTTCCTTGAGTACTTTATAGCTGTTCGACTGAACCTCCCCGCCCATGGTGTCCAGCACCAGGTCGAAGTCTTGTAACACTTCACTAAAGTCTTCTTCTTTATAGTTGATGAATTGATCGGCTCCCAGTGATCGGACGAACTCCTCATTCTTTCCGCTTGCCGTTGTAGCGACATGCGCTCCAAAGCTTTTGGCAATCTGAATGGCGAAGTTCCCGACGCCGCCTGAACCTGCATGGATCAGCACCTTATCTCCTTCTTTGATTTCACCAAAGCCGACTAAGCACTGCCATGCTGTCAATCCGGCCAGAGGAATCGCAGCCGCTTCTTCAAAGCTCATGCTTTCAGGCATTTTGGCGAGCAGTTCTTCATCCACTGCCACATACTCAGCATAAGTACCTTCCCTTGTCGTAGCCGGTCTTGCAAATACACGATCACCTACTTCAAACCCTTTTACATTTTTCCCTTTTTCAGCGATCACTCCCGCTGCATCCCATCCCAGGATGATCGGGAATTCAAAGTCCAGCATCTCTTTTAAATAGCCTGCCCGCACCTTCCAATCGATGGGGTTGATCGAAGTGGCATGATTTTCGAGCAAAATCTGATCGTCGCCGATCGCCGGCTGATCGATTTCTTTTTCCTGTAAAACGTCTTTATCCCCGTACTGGTTGATGATGATGGCTTTCATATTGTTTCGCCCTCCTTGTTTTTGAACATACGGTTTATCTTCCCTCTATTTAAGGGTATTTAAACAATGGAAAGCCCATCGTCATTCATAAAGTGTATTACTGGATTCTTCCCTCACACTGTTGTAAATTTAAGACAAACTACATAGTCATAAGCATATGGGAATCTATCTTTCTAAAGGAGGAACACGATGCAACACTACAATCTCATCATCAATGGAGAACAAATCGGATCGGATCTTGACAAGAAAGAGGTAACCAATCCTGCGACATCGGAAGTGATCGCCACCATTCCCAATGGAGGTAAAAAAGAGGCTTCGAAGGCGGTGGATGCCGCTCATGAGGCATTCAAGGAATGGTCCCAATTCTCGGCATACGAACGAAGTGAACTTATTCGTAAATGGTATGATCTTATTAATGATAACAAAGAAGATCTTGCCCGTACCATGACCATCGAGCAAGGAAAACCCCTAAAAGAGGCACTCGGCGAAATTCAATATGCCAACGGATTCATCTCCTGGTACGCTGAAGAAGGAAAGCGGGTTTACGGGGAACAGATCCCTGCCACTCAGCGGAATAAGCGATTATTCGTCCACAAACAGCCGGTCGGAGTCGTAGCGGTCATCACTCCTTGGAACTTCCCTGCGGCAATGATCACCCGCAAGGTTGCACCGGCACTTGCCACCGGCTGTACAGTTGTGATCAAACCGGCAAATCAAACCCCTTTGACTGCGTTAAAGATGGCTTCGCTTGCTGAAGAAGCCGGCATACCGAAAGGCGTCATCAACGTCGTAACAGGTGATTCAAAATCCATCGGAGAATCGTGGATGGAAGATACACGCGTCCGGAAACTGACCTTCACCGGTTCAACGGAAGTCGGAAAGGTCCTGATGAAGGGATCAGCGGACACCGTTAAGAAAATATCCCTGGAACTTGGTGGCCACGCCCCAGTTATTGTGATGGATGACTCGGATTTGGAAAAAGCCGTTGACGGTGTCATCGCCTCCAAATTCAGGAATGCCGGCCAAACCTGCGTCTGCTCCAACCGGATCTATGTTCATGAGTCCATCGCAGATGCTTTTTCTGAAAAACTGGTTGAAAAAGTGAAGGGGCTGAAAGTCGGAAACGGACTCGAGGAAGGTGTCGATATCGGTCCATTGATCGATGAGGATGCCATCGAGAAAGTCCGCAAACACGTGGAAGACGCCGTAGACAAAGGTGCTTCCGTTGCCTATGGAGGAAAAGGAATAGAAGGGCTATATTTTGAACCGACTGTTTTGACGAACGTTAACGATGACATGCTGTGCATGAATGACGAAACATTCGGACCAGTCGCTCCGATCACCACCTTCAAAACCGAAGAGGAAGCCATCGAACGGGCCAATGACTCCATTTACGGCCTTGCTGCCTATGTGTTCACGGAGAATATCACGAAGGGAATCCGGATCAGTGAACAACTTGAGTACGGTATTGTCGGATTGAACGACGGGCTGCCATCGACTCCACAAGCCCCATTCGGAGGATTCAAGCAAAGCGGCCTCGGCCGAGAAGGCGGTCACCAGGGCATAGAAGAATTTTTGGAAGTGAAGTATATTTCCCTCGGATTGTAAGCATAAAGCACAGACAAAGGCACGCATCGCCATGCGTGCCTTTGTCTATTTTTTTTGAAAACGTTCCCTGATTTCCCGGTATAGATACAATGCTCCGGCCATAAGGAATAAAAAAATGATAAAATTCATATTTTCCGGTCCAGAAAACCCGTCAAACCCTTGCAAAAATAAGAATAGCATCCCGAAAGAAAGATAGATTGCCGCCGCAACATGCTTCATGGAACCAGCTCCCCCTACTTTTTCTATATACATATTCCAGACCCGCTGCTTGCATAACTGAAGATAGAGGGAAAATTAATAGTATAGTAGGAAAATTCATTGACGACACAAATGGCCTGTGCTAGATTGTGAGTATTAATGAAATTTTAAAAAAGAAGAAAAGTATGAATATATCCGCTTTTGCATCCGAAAGTTTGGACATACGGGATATGGTTGGTTATGCGAGTTCAGACTCGTCCCTGATCAGGGGGCGGGTTTTTTCATGTGTGATGTAAAATGTAACGGATGGCCTATCAGTCGGTCATGAATTTGGAGGCGTGTTTATGAGAAAAAAAGATGTCCTGATTTCGGGATTTATGCTTTTTTCGTTATTTTTTGGTGCAGGGAATTTAATATTCCCTCCCTATCTCGGAATGGAATCCGGAACCCACTTTATAGCGGCGATTTCCGGATTTATTTTAACGGCAGTGTTTCTGCCTTTTTTGACGATCATTTCCGTATCCCTTTCAAAAAATGGATTTTTATCGATTGGTGAACGGGTCCACCCCGTTTTCGGGATTGTTTTTGCCATCGTGATTTATCTGTCCATCGGTGCTCTTTACGGAATCCCGAGGGCTTCCAATGTGGCGTACGAATTGGGATTCTTGCAAATGGTCAGTGTGGAAGGGCGGCTTCCTTTATTATTATTCTCGATCGCTTTCTTTGGGCTAACCTACTTGCTCAGCATCAATCCTAAAAAAGTGATTGATCTCGTCGGACAATTCTTAACACCTATACTGCTCATAGTACTGGCCTTACTGTGCGTACAGGCTTTTTTCACCTTTGATTATACTGATGCAGAAGCAAGCAGGAAGTTCCAGTCAGCACCGTTCCTGAAAGGCTTCCTTGAAGGGTATTTCACGATGGACGCCGTGGCAGCCCTGGCTTTCGGCATAGTCATCATCAATGGATTGAAAGATAAAGGGGCTTCCGGTAAAAAAGAGCTCATCCGCGGAACCATCAGTGCCGGAATGATTGCCGCCATCGGCTTGGTGTTGGTGTATCTTTCCCTCGGGTGGATCGGACGGGTGATTCCACATGAAGCACCGATCAGTAATGGGGCAGAAATTCTTGTGTTAGCTTCTCAGCAATTATTTGGGTACAGTGGCAATCTCCTTTTTGGTTTGATTGTGATGATTGCCTGTTTAACGACATGCATCGGACTGATCAATGCATGCGGCCGCTTTTTTCATGAGATTTATCCAAGATACTCATATAAATCATATGTACTGATTTTCATCCTGATCGGGATGGCCGTGACCAACCTGGGACTGAATATGATCTTAAAGGTCGCCACCCCCCTGCTTGTACTCATTTATCCCGTGGCGATTGTACTCGTAGCCCTTTCCCTCTTTCAGCACTTCTTCGGGGAAAGCAGAAGGATGTACGTGTATGGTGTCAGCATTGCGGCGATCTTTTCCTTATACGAAATGCTCGCAAGCCTCAACTTGAAAATGGAAGACATACAGGGTGCCATCAGCCTTCTTCCCTTAAGTGCAAATGGACTGGCCTGGACCACCCCCGCCCTATTCGCCGCCATCATCGGATACGGACTGGACCTCTTTCAGAAGAAAATCATTTGAGGGACGGACCTCTAAAAAAAGCAGCAAGAGGATGTGACCCATCACATTCCCCTTGCTGCTTTTTATATACTGGTTCTTTTTTGATAAACTTTCATGGAATCTCCACTGGGACCAATGGCTCCTGTTGAATGAGTCCACCCGTACTTTTCATAATATCCTTCCAGGTCCGTCGTCAGGTATAGCCAGTTGTACCCTTTTTTATGAGCTTCCCGGAGAGCATGGTCGAGGAGGATCGAACCAATCCCTTCTCCTCTCTGGTCAGGGTGAACATACAGGCATGCAAGCCACGGATACAGGTCTTGACGGCTGTTAAGATCGTTTCTTAGCAATGCGTACGTGCCGATGATGTCCCCCTCACGAACAGCGATATAAAAACGGGGAAGATCCGCTTCCGTCCCACAGGAATGAAATATGCAGTCATGGTAGAACCTGTAATTATCCTCATTTCCCCACTGTCCCCAGAACACGTTTACTGCTTCTTCAAACATCCTTGAATCCTTATGTAATTCAATTATTTTCATTGTGGTTTTCCTCTCTCACTTATAGATGTAACACTATTATATTCTTCATCCGTGACAGAAAACCTTTTTCCAAAAATGAAAAAGGCACGTTCAAGAGCTGAACATGCCGCCTTTTGCCTTCAATTAGTAAGCCCCATCGGAATAGGTTAATTCATAGCTGTGGGAATAGATCTCGAAAATATTCCCGAATGGATCTTCCACATATACCATGCGATAAGGTTTTTCACCAGGATAATACTCACGGACCGGCATACGCTGCTTTCCTCCGTGCTGCTTGATCTTTTCGACCATGCCTTCTGCATCGGGATCCTGGATACAGAAGTGGAATAACCCCGTCTTCCAATATTCAAAGTTATTCTCCGGTTTTTCAATGTGAGGGAATTCAAACAGCTCGATCCCGATTTTATCACCCGTTGCCATGTGGGCGATTCTGAACTTCTCCCAGTCGTTCCCGAACACGTCGCGGCACATCTGACCGATTGCCGTGTCGTCATTTTCGACATCGGAAGGTTCCATGATGACATACCAGCCGAATACCTCTTGGTAAAATTTTATCGCTTCTTCCAGGCTTGGGACGGATAATCCTATATGAGAAAATGATCTTGGATATGGTAACATCGTACTGACTCCTCCTTCGTTTCGATTAGTTTCATCTAACACGACTTCATTATACGAAGAGAAGCGTATCTATGTAAGAATGCACTTTTTTGTAAGAAACTAACCTGTAGGTAAGAAAGGGCTGGTTAAGATATGGATACACCCATCGATCAACACGGAAAACTGAAGTGTTCCATCGAGTACACATTGAGGAAAATCGGAGGAAAATGGAAGACCGTCATCCTCTGGCACCTCGGAACGGAGGGTACTCACCGCTACAATGAACTGCGACGTCTCCTTCCTGGCGTCGCCCACAAAGTACTGAGCCAGCAGCTGAAAGAACTTGAAGAAGAAGGATTCATCAACCGCACCCAATACGACACCATCCCACCCAAAGTCGAATACACCATGACCGACCTCGGCATGACCCTCATGCCCATCCTCCACCACATGCACGAATGGGGTAATGAGCATGGAGAGTTATAAAGAGAGAGAGGCAAAGATTAGAGGGACGGACCTCCAAACGGGAATCTTATGTAAAGTAGAAATCCGTTTTGGAGGTCCGTCCCTCACCTGCTTATATCAGGTCAATCAAAAAAAGTACGCTGAAGATCGTTAGGACGATGCCTGCTGCTCGATTGATTATTTTTAGTGAGTCAGGTCCGACCCTGCTGCTTATCCAACCACCCACGAAGGCAAGAATCCCCCACCATAGTGCCGATCCGGAAAACACTCCCGCTACCACAGTCAAAGAGGTCAGGAAATCCTCAGGTCCCCCCACCCGAAACACTCCGAAGATCGCGATAAAGGCCAGAATGGTCATTGGATTCGTGAGCGTCAATAAGAAAACGGACAAAAACCCTTTCACCGAAGAAGGAGTGTCCGGTCCCCCTTCGTTCAATGCAGCCGGCTGAGAGGTGAATGTCTTCCACCCCATTAGCAGTAGGAACACCCCTCCCCATACTTGAATCCAGAACTGATGAGCCATGAGGAAGCCGGAAACGACCGTGAGCCCCATAACGGCAATCAACCCGAATAAGGCATCTGCCGTGGCAGCTCCCAACCCTGATAAGAGACCTGTCCGCCTCCCATATGCCAGTGTCCTTTGAATGCATAGGATCCCCACAGGTCCAACGGGTGCAGCAATGGCCACGCCTATAATCACGCTCTTGAAAAACAATAATGCAGCAGTCATTGTTCCCTCTCCTTAATCTGAAGAAAACATCTCTGATTATAGCAACGAGTTGAAACTCATCGAGCGGTGTATTTAAGAACTTTTCCGGCTTCACAGTATTCAACACTTGGTTGGAGAAGGCAAACGCCTTTCCCTCGTCCTTATATGCATATGCGAGATAATAGGTGGATAGTAACTCCGCAAGACTTTCATCCAGCCATGCATCCCGATAAGGATTGTTCGCCACTCCCTTCCCCTTTCTGCGATAGCCTTAATCTATCTTCCGGAAGTTTCAGGCTGTAGTCGATGATGATTGACTTCGTTTCACCAGGCTTCAGCTTTTCATCAAGATCGACAAGTAGGGATCAAATGGAATTGTTGAAAGATGAAACCGATGTTCTCAAACCTGAAATCCGCCATCACCCCTGACCCCACTAACCATCCAAAAGCCTCCTGATTTTTGAATTTTTTAACAACAGAAATACTACAAATGTATTACAAATATTTGAAAACCCATGGGGGACGGACCTTATTTGGATGAAAGGGCTATAAATGGGGATGAGTATTCCTGATTTCTATTCGTTGCTTCTTCCCCCATTCCCCTTTATCCTGAGAATAGAAGGAGGGTTTACGATGTCTATCATTTTGAAACGAATCTATGATGAACCTCCCCGATTAGGAGGTCACCGAATACTGATCGACCGTGTCTGGCCCCGTGGAATATCGAAAGAAGATGCAAGCCTTGAAGAGTGGATGAAAGACATTACACCCAGCCCCTCTTTACGGAAGTGGTTTAACCACGATCCCGACAAGTTCGAGAAGTTCAAACAAGCCTATAAAGACGAACTCCATCAAGATGAAGAAAAACAGAAAAAATTAAAGGAACTGAAGGAAATGGCAGAAAACGAACGCGTAGTCCTTCTGTACGGAGCAAAAGATGAGGAACACAACCACGCCGTCGTGCTTAAAGAAGTTCTGGAGGAAATGTAAGACCGGCATCTATCTTTTGATCGAAAGTGTTTTTTGAGGGACGGACCTCTACATCAGTGAATTTTCCTGATGTAGAGGTCCGTCCCTCTTACAACGAGTATCGGAATGCCGGGGCCGCCCCTGCTTCTGTATTTTTCAGGCACCGGTACAAAGAAAGAGAAACTTCGGGGGACGACCCTTGCCTTTTATTTGTTCATCTATCTCGTCAGTTTAAATCTTCACCCAAAAAATCACCACCGACTGGGTGGCAAAGGTAGACAGTAACACGACACCATGAGTGGAGTAGGCTGTCGGCCGTTTCACCAACTCTTTAAACTGGTAGACGCAACTTGCCATAAAACCGAGCCACATTACTGTATTGAATAGCATGACAACCTGAACCGCCTCGCTCATATCAGGAAAATATTTGACAGCCACATTACTCAAGACTGAAACGCCTGCAATCCATGATCCAATGACGAATGAAGGTACGGGTTTCGCTAGTAAAAGACTTCTATCTGATTTATTTAACAACTGCTTCATAAGAGATTTATAGATAATGGCAGCCAGCACAATCAAGGAGACACTCATTGTTTTTGCCGTGATATGGTTCACCCATGTAAATGCATCGATGCTGGCATAAAGAAAGATTCCAATAGCCATAACGATGGCACCAGAAGCTGGGTCGATGCTGTCTTTGTTTTCTTCAATCTTCATCTTTCTACTTTAGAGACCTCCCTTCTGCCTGTTGGAACCGGAGCCAATTGAAACTCCGAACAACTCGTATTCAAATTCGAAATTTTCCTCATAAAAAGAGAATATCAACTCTATAAGTTTAACATTTCTCAATCGAAATGAGGGACGGACCTCCAATAAGCAATAAAACCCTTGGGTCCATTGCGAATTGGAGGTCCGTCCCTCGCTTAAGTCATATTCACGTGCTTCGTTTTCACGCCGATGGAGGATAATTCCAACTCTGAAGCAGGCAATGGCCGGCTGAAGTGATATCCTTGTCCAACCTGGCATCCATTACGTTTTAGGAACAACATTTGATTTTCCGTTTCAATGCCTTCTGCGATGGTTGTAAAATTCATGTTTTGGCTCATATCAATGATGGCTTTAACAATGGAAACCTGGTTGGAATCTTCCATAATATCATCTACGAATGATTTATCGATTTTAATACTATCAATTGGTAAGTGTCTTAAGTTATTCAATGACGAGTATCCCGTTCCAAAGTCATCCATGGAGATCATGACGCCCACCTTTTTTAACTCATTGAGGACATTCGTCGATATTTCAAAGTCCTGCATAATGCTCTCTGTTATTTCCAGTTCAAGTCGGTCCGGATTAAACTCATATTCTGCTAAAATTCCCTTTACCATTTCAACAAACCCGCTATCCTTGATCTGCCTGACGGATATATTGACAGCAACAGGAATAATGCCCATCCCGGTCTCTTCCCACTCTTTGCTCTGTTTACACGCCTCTCTTAAAACCCACTCGCCGATTGGAACGATCAATCCGGTCTCTTCTGCCAGTGGAATGAATTCAGCCGGGGAAACCATCCCCAATGCAGGATGAGGCCAACGTATCAATGCTTCCACTCCAATTATATGACGGGTATCAAGGTCCACCTTCGGCTGAAAATAGAGGCATAATTGGTCGAATTCCAATACCTTTCGTAATCCATTTTCAATCTCCATATTCCTTGATGATGCTTTTTCAAGTTCCGGATAATAGAATTGATAATTGTTCTTTCCTTGTTCCTTGGCTAAATACATGGCTGTGTCGGCATGTTTAATCAAACTCTCCTGATCTTTCCCATCCTTAGGATACATACTGATCCCTATACTCGGGGTGACAAAGAATTCCTGTTCCTGAATGAAGATCGGATTGATGAAACTTTGTAAAATCTCTTTCGTCGTTTCTGCAACCTCCCCTTCACTCATATTGGAGAGGATAATAATAAATTCATCTCCACCTTGTCTGAACACAATCCCCTTGTCGTTAACGACCTTTTTCAAACGAAAGGCGACCTTCCCCAATATGGCATCTCCAGTAGAATGGCCTTTGGTATCATTAATGACCTTAAAACGATCCAAATCCAAAAATAAAATCGCCATCGATTGATCCGGATTGTCACGCAAAAATCCGCTTAAATGTTGTTTGAATTTATTCCGATTCGGAAGACCTGTCAGTGAATCATAATAGGCCATGGCATGAATCGTCTTCTCTGCTTTCTTCCGATTGGTGATATCCCGGCCGATCAATTGAATAGCCATCCTTCCTCCATACAAAATGGGCATGGCGGAAATCTCCAACTCTATCTCATCACCGTTAAGGCGGTAAACGGTCAGTTCAAAACGTTCACCTGAGGCTGAGCCATGGGTCTTTTCCCTAATCATCCTGATATTTTCAGCACCGGTAAATCGGGAGACATTCTGGTTTATGATGTCTGCCGGACTACCTGCACCTATCAGCCTGCTCCCCGCTTCATTGATATAATCAAAGGTTTGGTCACTGATCACTGCAATGATATCAGGTGACAAATCGACTAAACTGCGATATTGATCTTCACTCTCCTTGCGGTTGGTGATATCAAACAACACACTCGTAAAAGAAATCATTTCCCCGTCTTCATCCAAGGTCGGGATGCCACGGTCCTGTATCCAGCGAACCTGGCCATCCGGCCTAATGATCCGGTAAATGCTCACACATGCCTGGCCGGAACCAAGATTCTTCGCCCTTTCTTCCAATACCGGCATGTCTTCAGGATGAATCACTTTTTTCCACAGAAGTGTATCCTGATAGAAATTATCCAAGGGATATCCATACAAATTTTCAATGCCCGGAGTGATCAAGAGAACATCTGATTTCAAATCATGGGACCAGATGGCCACATCCAGCGTTTCAAAAATGCTGTTTAAATTCTTATGACTGTTGGATAATTCCTTTGAAGCACTCCAATTCCCCCTCAAGAGGATGAACAATAGAGCAAGCATACAGAGCACTAAACCTGTGTGAAGAAATAGCGACCCTTCCCTGTTAGGTTGATCGATTGTCTTCCATGAAAAATCGAGGATTTCCAAGAAGATCATGGTGATAAAAAGGATGAGGACTGTTTTCTTATTTTGTGTAAAAAACATCATTACGCTCCTGAATATAGAATTTCTACTTATCCAAGTGTACTATTTATGGCTTTCGTTCACAATACAGCTAAAAATTTCCTGTCACCATCAAAAAGAATCAGCTCTCCTAAAGCGAGAGCCGGCTCTAACTTCCTAATACGACACACCCGTCCGTGTATGCGTCTTCTTAAATTCATTCATATCCGGGTCGAAATAATCTTCATTGAATGCAGGCACGAACTTACCGTCCTTCAAGTAACCGGATCCCCATGTCGGATCCAGGGTCACCCATTCCCCATCAAGATTTGCTTCCACCCACGCATGCCTTCCCGGGAAAATACCGCCAGCCCTGCCTTCCACGAATCTCGCCTCAATATCACTGGCACGAAGCATGGCAATCGCCAGATACGCATAATCCTGACACACGCCGGTTTTGGATTCCAGTGTTTTCAAAGCACTGTCATCCCAGTTGAAATCATCATTTTCGTACTTTTTCACATCATACGAGACATTCTTTGCGACATAATCGTAGATGGCTTTTGCCTTGTCCCTGTTACTTGTTTTTCCTGAAGTGACGGTTTCTGCCTGCTTCTTGATTTCAGGGGAATCCGACTGAACCCCTCTTGAAGGCAGAAGGTCCCGCTTGTCTTCACCTGTGGATTCCACTTCGAACTTCGCAAAGCCGAAAAACCTGAAGTAATCACTGTTCTCTTCCTTGATTTCAGGTACACTGAGGGTCACTTCATACGTTCCCGGCCCAAATCGCAGGTAAAACGAATCATCAAAAGCGGAATCTTCAACAGGGATGACATCCAGTGCTTCGTCCTCCCCTTTTTTGGTGGTGATATAAATATGCGACGTTTCCGGGCCGAATTCTGCTTCCGGATCGATACTTCCTTTAATCCTGTATTGGCCATCCGACTCCTCTCCCCCAAACTGAGGAGATTCGAGGCTCACTCCCCGCTCTCGATACGTATCTGCATACTCAATTGGGCTCATCATTCGGTCGGACTCGTTATCTATGAGAAGAGTGGTCGCCGTCTGGTAGTAATTTTCTCGGTCTCCATCCGGAACCAGCACTTCAAGCTCGTGCACCCCTTTTCCGTAAAACAAGGGAACATCATAGTTGAATTTCCCATTCTTCACGGGGATGACATGCTTCCAGTTATCTGAATCCTTTTTAAGTCTGAGCATAATCGTGTCTTCATCCGAGAGACGCGGAGCCTCTCCATTTAAAGAAAAGACTTCGTTCCCTTTGACATAGCTGGATTTCGTTTTCAATGACAGTTCCGCATCCTGACCAAATGGTGTCAGGGTCACATCCCTATTGATCTCAGGATTCACATTATGAACGATAAATGACGCGGTATCATAGTAGTAATTTTCACGGTCCTTGCTTGGGAGCTGCACAGAGACGCTATACTCACCTTCCCCGTTGAAAAAGTGGATATCCTGCTTGAACCTGCCGTCTTCGATCGGTGTATAATATTCGAGTTGCCTTCCTCCTGGCCCTTCTTCACTTGCCCTGACTTTTATCCAGGCAAAGTCCGATCTCAGATCTTGATACTTTTCAATTTCTCCCTTCACGCTCACCTTTCCATTTGCAGCGAATTCTTTATATACCGGCTCATCGATTGTGACACCGATTTCCTCGCTGTAGGATGTGAGTTTCAGAGGTTCCTCTTCCCCTATTTCATCATTCATTTTCTTTACTTCTTTTTCATACGGATCTTCTTCCCTTTTATCATCTTTCTTTCCCTCGCTGCTGGCATTCGAGTCACTGCATGCCGTCACAAACAGGAAACTGCTCAACAAACACAGAACCAAAATCAAAAACGAACGTTTCTCCCTCATGTCTTCCTCCTCTAAACTGCTTTCCTATCTACACATACGAACCAGAATGCTATTAGTTTCTGATTCTATTTTACTATTCATTTAGGGACGGACCTCTACTACGGATTTGTTTTAAGGTCCGCCCCTTTTCCATTTCTAAATGTGCTTATAATAAATGATGGTCGCCTCTAGTTCACCGTAAGGCGAGGTGGCGTAATCTGGTATACGTCCTCCCTTTACGAACCCTAGGGAAGTGTACAAATGATTAGAAGGAGCTCCTTCTACTGTATCGAGAATGAGCAAGGTCCGTCCCTCTTCTTTCGCTCTTTTCTCTGCGGTTTGCATGAGTTTTTTAGCGATGCCTTTTTGGCGGAACGCGGGGTGGACCATCATCTTGGCGATTTCGGCTCTGTGGGTACCGTTTTGTTTGGTGCAAAGATGAAGCTGCACAGTTCCTGCAATGGCATAATCGACCCAGGCTATATAAAGGATCACATGGGGACTCAGTGCATGACCCCAGAACTCCACTGCAGTAGAACGGTCCATTGGAGATAAAAAACCTATGGACGCCCCGTCGTCCACGACGGTCCTTAATAAGTGAGAAAGCTCGTCTATATGCTGATCTATGGTTGTCAGTTCTTTAATTTCCAGTTCTTTATTCATCATGGACACCTTCCCCCGCGAATCTATTATTATCTTTATTAAAGTTTACCAATATTTCTATAATCAAAGTATAACGGGAAATCATCCAACCCTCTAACTTTTTTTGGAATTCCTGCATTTTTGTTATACACTAACTAGAACAATTCTGTTATACTTAACATATAACAAAACTAGGAGGTGACACTTTGTTTATCCAAATTGAACCTCAGTCGGATACTCCGATTTATGCTCAGGTAACAAACGGGATCATGGAAGGGATTGTAAGAAGCGAATTACTTCCAGGGGATATCCTTCCTTCTGTAAGGAGTCTTGCGGGTGACCTTGGTGTGAACATGCATACCGTGAATAAAAGCTATCATGAATTGGAAAGCAAAGGAGTGATCCGGATTGTTCCGAAGTCGGGTGCCGTCATTTGTTCACCTTCCGAGGGAACGATTCCACCGCAAAGGTTGAATCGGATTTCAGAAGCATTACGGCCGATTTTAGTCGAATCACTGGTCGCCGGCATGAGCGAAGCAGAGATTGCCGAATTAGTCGCATCCATCATTTCAAACGTTAAGGGGGATTAAAAAATGGAAATGACACTTATTTTCGTCACGGTAGGATTTCTGGCAGCACTTCAAATGGCGATTCCTTTCATTGTGAAACGAACGGTTGTGTTTGGTATAACTATTCCTGTTGATGAGGTAAAGAATGCACAACTTCGTCATTATAAAAAACTTTATGCCATCCTTACACTGTTCATCTCGATCATCGTGTTGGCCGCCTATTTTATCTGGGCTTCAAAGAACACCATCACCGAAAATCAACTCATATTTGCTGGATTGTTTATGCCCTTTGTCATCTTATTAATATCAATGGCCCTTTATTTTTATTTTCATATGAAAGTGACGCAAATGAAAAAGCAAGAGCAGTGGTTCAAGGATCGTAAACAGGTACGCGTTTCCGAGTTGAACCTCAGAACGAAGGATGAAATGCTCCCATGGATCGTGTATGTCATCCCCATGGTCATTACAGTCGGGTTGGTGGTGTTTACTTTAATAAATTTCGCAAGCCTACCTGACCAGATCCCTACCCACTGGGGACCGGATGGTCAGCCCGATGCTTTCACCGGTAAAACGTATCTTTCCGCTCTGACACTCCCTCTCGTGCTGCTGGTGATGAATGCCATGTTCCTCGGGATCAATGAACTCTCAAGAAATTCCGGCATCAAGCTGAGCGCAGGGAATGTCAAGTCATCCCGCCTCCGTCAGCTGCGCCTTCGAAAGTATACGAGCTGCCTCTTGTTCTTCGTCTCCATCCTGGTGTCAATGCTGTTTACGTTCTTGCAGTTCACCACTCTGTACGAAAACAGCGTCAGTGACCTCCTGATCATCACGATGCCGCTCGCCTTCTCTTCACTTGTCCTGATTGGGACTGTCATACTCGCCATTAAAGTGGGGAAAAAGGATTCAGACCTGGATGTTGAAATCATCGATGAAAGCTCCGGTGATGTAATTAATGCTGACGACGATCAATACTGGAAAGGCGGCCTCTTCTACTTCAATCCCGAAGACCCCTCCATCTTCGTCGAAAAGCGCTTCGGAGTAGGCTGGACCCTAAACTTCGCCAGACCACTGGGATACATCGTCCTCATCGGACCACTCCTCGTCATACTGATCGTGACACTCCTGTGATGTTGAGGGACGGACCTCAGAAATCAGGCCAAGACGTGACACAAACGCCTTGCCGATTTGAGCTCCGTCCCTTTTGTTGTGCGGTTTCCACGATTTGTCTTCTTCCCGGACACTTCCATTATTCACCGGAAACCGAGGTCCGTCCCTACTGAAAAAGGCTCAATCTCTGGAAATTCGACAATTATTATGGACAGATTGTTCGGAATACTATATAAATAGTAGATGGAAACTCACAAAGAAAACGTTTACAACACGAGATGACAAGGAGGATTCTATGTTAGATGTGCTAGACAAGATTAATTCATTCTTATGGGGGACACCAAGTTTAGTACTATTATTCGGTACGGGTCTATTCTTAACATTTATGCTGAAAGGACTTCAGTTCCGTAAACTGATGTATGCTTTTAAACTTGCTTTCACGAAAGAGAAGCCTTCCGCATCCTCTGATCAATCAGAGGGGGATATCAGTAACTTCAAAACGCTGATGACGGCTTTATCTGCAACGATCGGAAACGGGAACATAGCCGGTGTGGCAACCGCCCTCACCATCGGGGGACCCGGGGCGATCTTCTGGATGTGGATCGTCGGCCTCCTCGGGATGGCGACGAAATACGCCGAAGCCCTGCTTGCCATGAAATACCGTGTAAAAAATAAAAACGGGGAATACTCCGGTGGTCCTATGTATTATGTAGAAAAGGGACTCGGAAGCAAGTGGAAGTGGCTTGCCGTCGCATTCGCGTTATTCGGCGCATTCGCCGCTCTCGGCATCGGGAACAGCGT
The DNA here is from genome assembly GCF_002563655.1 of Bacillus sp. es.034. Taxonomy (GTDB): domain Bacteria; phylum Bacillota; class Bacilli; order Bacillales; family Bacillaceae_B; genus Rossellomorea. The sequence goes on from NZ_PDIY01000001.1 coordinate 4,171,657, forward strand.
GCAATCGAATACGATTGCAGACGTCATGAGTACAAGCTTCCACATTGACAATCTCGTAACAGGAATCGTTCTCGCTGTCCTGACAGGATTGATCATCTTCGGGGGGATTCAGCGGATCAGCACCGTCGCTTCCTTCTTTGTCCCGGTCATGGCGTTCCTGTACATCGGTGGTTCACTTCTGATCATCGTCTTGAATTACGATATGATTATTCCAGCATTTAAAATGATTTTCTTCTACGCATTCAATCCTGTCGCAGCTGCAGGTGGATTTACAGGGATCATTATTTCAGAAGCGATTCGCAGCGGGGTATCAAGGGGAATCTTCTCAAACGAAGCGGGCCTTGGTACGGCAGCGCTGATTGCCGGTAATGCGAAAACCGATCACCCGGTCAAGCAGGCCCTTGTCGCCATGACAGGAACATTCATCGTCACGATCGTCGTGTGTACGATGACCGGTCTCGTTCTTTTGATCACTGGCTTCTGGGATCCGACAGGCGGAGCGATATCAGGCGTCGAGCACGCCCCTAGTCTTGACGGTGGAGCATTGACGAGCGCCGCGTTTGGACATGCTCTGGGTGTGGTTGGAGAATACATCGTATCATTCTCCGTCATCTTCTTCGGATTCTCCACGATCGTCGGATGGTATATGTACGGAGAGAAATGCTTCGAGTATTTAACAAACTATCGATTTGCCAACTCCTACAGGCTCATTTACATTTTTGCCACCGGTCTTGGGGCAGTAGCGAACCTAAACCTGGTTTGGGCCTTTGCCGACATGTCCAATGCCTTGATGATGATTCCGAACCTGATTGCCTTACTATTACTCTATAAAGTCATCGTTTCGGAGACAAATCATTATTTCAACGAATACATGCCGATGATGGAGGCTCATCCTAAAAGAAAAGCCAGTTAAACTGAAACCCGGTGTGAAACGTCATCACACCGGGTTTTTCATTAGGGGAACTTCATATTTACAGTGACGGCCATGGATTTTGATGACTTCCTTTAACGGATACCGCTTTTGGTAATATCGGTTCAAACCCTCATTGTCGGCGATGCAATCGAAGCGGATGCTTTTTTTGCCGGAAGTTCTCATAGCGTTTTCTGCCCAATCCAAAAGGCTTGCCCCAATCCCTTTCCCGGCAAAATCCCGGTGAACCGCCAATCTATGTAAGTATGCAACATCATCTCCTGCTTCCTCTCCCCAAACATCCACATCCCACTCATTCGGTGCAGATTCGAGTGTCAGAGTGGCCATCACTATCCCATTATGTTCTACGATATAGGTTGATTCTTTTTCAATGGAATCGATGACTTCTTCGTTGTTTCCTTCAAGATCGGTCAGGTAATAATCCCACTGCTTCGTTCCTTTTGTTTGTAACCAGCTTGCCGCATTCACCAATAGTTCCAGCACATTCTCAAGATCTTCCTTTTTCGCCAGTCTGATATCACGAATCCCTTCTGACATGGTCGACCGCACCCTTCCTTGTTTTACCAAATAATAACATAGTCTTCATTTCCTGGCATTAAAAAAACCATCCCTCTTCACACAGGGATGGTCCGATTCCTCAGGCATACCACTTATGCCACATATGGTCATTTCTTCCTCTGGCAAAGGCATCCACCCGGTTGGGTCCCCAGGAAACGACTCCCGGTGATGAACGCACGCCTCCACGTGGTGCACCAAGATCCTCCCAGTTGCTCCAACGGGAACCGTTCCACCATTTATGCCACATATTGTTGTTGTCTCCACGGACGAAGGTGTCGATTCGATTGGTTGCCCATGAAGATGCTGCCGGAGCCCCTTCGAATCCACGAGGCGGTGATCCGAGATTTTCCCAATTACTCCATCTTGAACCGTCCCACCACTTATGCCACATCCGGTCATTGTTTCCACGTACAAAGCAATCGATTCGATTCGGTCCCCATGACACGGCACCCGGCGAGTCCCTCAAGCCGCCTCTTGGAGCGCCAAGATTCTCCCATTGACTCCAGTTTCTGCCGTCCCACCATTTATGCCATAGATTATTGTCGTATCCCTGGACGAACACATCAAGCCGATTGGCTGACCATGATGATACCGCCGGATCTCCCTTGAAGCCCCGTGGTGGCCCTCCAAGGTCTTCCCATTCACTCCAACTTCTGCCGTCCCACCATTTATGAAAGAGAGTATCCCGATTCCCCCTTACAAAGGTGTCAATCCTGTTTCTGCCCCATGATACAGCAGCAGGCGAACTCTTTAATCCCCGTCTTGGAGCTCCGAGGTCCTCCCAATCACTCCAGCGGGAACCGTCCCACCACTTATGATACATTCGATCGTTTTCACTTCTGACAAACGTATCCAGCCGGTTTGCCTGCCAGGATGCAACGGCAGGTGAACCCTTCATTCCTCGTGGCGGTGCTCCAAGATCCTCCCATTCCCTCCAGTTGGCCCGGGAGTCAAATGGATCCGGGTAGGCAGGCTCTTGAGCATATCCCTGATAAGGATGATTTTGTGGATAGTAATCATAGTGTGGAATGTATTGCTGATAAGTATGTGATAAAAACATATCTTCATAATCGTTTCTTACTTCTGCCCCAAATGGGTAACACTCATACGCTGTTGGATAAACCGGATAGCGTCGTTGGAAAAACATACTGCATCCCTCCTCAAGTCTACTGTATGCAGAAGCCCAGATGGGTGAGCATGTACAATGATTGATGATTTTTTTGTAAAGGTTAAAGTATACTTTTTCATAAACAAAAAAGCACCCTAAACCTAGGTGCTTATTCTCTTATGATCAGAATTAGCCTTTAAACGACTTTGGCTCCCTGAAATTTTCTTTGTCTTTGCTCTTACTTATATTCATTCCCGGCCGGACAGCCTTATACCACTGATAACAAAAGATTACGATCAGAATCAAATCAATCATATCACCGCCATAATACATAAGCATCCCTCCACTCTGTGCCTGCTCACGGGGTATTCCAATCGGAGGGTGAGCATAAATGTATTTAGACAAAATGCCATGACCGCTCAAGGCAAGGATCAATACAATACCTCTATAAATATATCCTGTTCTATGCGGGGCCGGATCAATATAAATCATGGAGATCGCAAAGAGATATCCAGCCAGGAAGACGTGGATGTGGATGAATAAATATAGGAGTATATCATGATGCATTGCCTCGTACAAATTGGTGGTATAAAGAACCCAAAGACCTCCAATATTGAGGATGGCAGTGACAACGGGGTCACTTACCATTCCCATAATGCGGCTTTTAAGTATGTTGGATAGCCTCCTGGCAAGGGTGACAGGCAACGTCCGCAGTGTAAGTGTTACCGGCGCAGCGAGTACCATGAGAAGAGGGGCCAGCATTCCTAAAAGCAGATGACCAAGCATATGAAAAGAAAACTCCATATGTGCCCGCTGAGCCACCGGTCCTGATACAGCAACCAAAGCACATCCGACACCGATGATCCATAAGATTGTACGGGAAACCGGCCATTGTTTATGCTTACGATTGGAAACTGCCACAGCAAGGAGGTACAGTACTAATACAACGATAAAAGGCACGGCTAGAAGAATATGAGAATTCGAGCCCACGCCATGAGATACGTTTAAGATAGAATGATCAGTTTGCATTTGCGGTATTCTCATATTTTTTATATCTCGTATTTACAACCATTATGACCCCGACAAGAATCATAGCAGCCGCACTCGCATTCCAGACCACATCATACATAAGGAGATTCTCCACATAACGGATCTGATGAAGCCCCATCAGCTTATGCTGCACTGTCCCGTCATACAATTGAAACCCTCCTGCTCCTAGCAGAATGCCTCCCCACCACCTTTTCTTCCACAGCCTTTTTTTACGGCGTAAGTCAGCAAACATAAACAAACCTCCGATAGTAGCAAACCAGCTAAATGCATGAAAAAAACCATCAGATACGAGCCCGATCGATGTGGTGGACTTGTCATAAAAATGATGCCAATGAAGCAACTGATGAAAAACTGCCTCATCAACAAATGCGACAATCCCCATCCCAAATAAGATACCGGACCATAGATTGTGAGTTGATGTTGTATTTGAATAGTTGGCTATCATCGTAGCAGCATCCTCCTTTATAAATTATTAGCCACTCTTCCCTTTCCTGTATGTGGGTAAACTTCTCAAAAACGTGTCCACAGTGTCCAGTTGATGCATTGAAATGCCGGTCTGAACCTATTCTTGATAGGTTTACTATAAAGTACCCGGCAATATTAAAAGTAAAAAAACAGGACCTTTCGATTAGAAAAAGGCCCTGTCTTTCCATGTTAGTCCTGAATGATATACTGTTGATACTTCTCAAAGTCACCTACCTTGCACTCAAGGGTCAGCTTCGTTCCATTTTCTTCATATTCTGTTTCTAACACAGTGGCATTTTCATTAAAATACGATATCAATTGCCCCTTATCAAACGGAATCAACATTTGACAGCGTTTATAGTCTTTAAAAATATAACTCTTTACGACTCGAAGGAGCTCGTCAATCCCGATTCGATTTTTTGCGGAAAAATAGATGCGGTCCTTCTCTACTCTCGGCACTTCCTCATCAACCAATTCAGCCTTGTTGAATGCATAAATGATAGGGATGTCACCAGTCCCAAGTTCATCAAGGGTTTGATCTGTCACCTTCATCAATTTCTCGTAATGAGGATCTGAATAATCTACCACATGTACGATAAGATCCGCTTCCACCACCTCTTCAAGAGTGGAACGGAACGCCTTTACCAGCTGATGGGGAAGTTTGTTTACGAACCCGACCGTATCTGTCAGGAGAAATTCCTTTTTGTCCGGTAAGGTGATGTTCCTGACTGATGTTTCCAGGGTCGCAAATAGCATATCCTTCTCGAATACCTGCTTGTTCTCATTCGGATGGAAGGTTTCGACAAATGCATTCATCGTCGTCGATTTACCCGCATTCGTGTAACCGACCAGGGACACGACTGGGATTTCACTTTTTTTGCGCTGTTTCCGTTGCGTGGTTCTCAGGTCGACCAGTGAATCCAGTTCTTTATTCAAGGCAGTTATTTTTTCTTCAATCCGGCGGCGGTCAAGCTCAAGCTTCGTTTCACCGGCTCCACGGTTGGCAAGCCCTGACCCGCCTCCTTGACGGCCAAGCGATTCCCTTCTTCCAACCAGACGGGGCAGCATGTACTGCAGCTGTGCCACCTCGACTTGCAGCTGTGCTTCACGGGTTTTCGCCCGTTCTGCAAAAATATCAAGAATCAACATCGTTCTGTCCATCACCCGGACATCAAGCTTTTCCTCGAGGACTCGGATCTGAGAAGGCGCAAGTTCATCATTTGTAATCAAGACATCCGCTTCCCATTCTTCAAGGAGTGGCAACAGTTCATCAATCTTCCCTTTTCCGATATAATGCACGTGATTCGGCCGGGGAAGGTTTTGGGTCAGTTCCCCCACGACATCGATTTGCCTGGCTTCGGCCAATCCTTTCAACTCAAGCATTGAATACTCAAAGTCATTGTTTTTATCCTTCGTATTAACGCCTATGGCGATCGCTTTTAATCTTTCTTCCATTACATAGTCACTTCCTGTTTGTTTATTTTGGTGATGGTGGTGCAAAAAAAAGCACAGGCCTCCGCCTGTGCTTTTTGTAAATGGATTTGAATATACCAATGGCACAAGAAGAAGACCGCATTCTCCCCCGGTGCGTTTTTCATTAAAAAAACACACTATGGCGCCTCTCGGTAAGTATTCAATTCTATTTTTAAGAGAGTACCATGAGCACTCCCTTCCTTCATTTCACGTTAAATGAAGAATTCCTTTAAAAATAGTCAGACCAATCCCATTTACCCTGCACACAGGCAGAGCCTTTGAACTTATTCAATTAAGCGTTCAAATTGCGGATGCGTAGTCTGATCAAAATCAAAAGGAAAACCTCCATTTCTCATAAGTTACACCCATTCTACCACACCCCGAGATGGATAGGAAGATTTGGTTTGAGGGACGGACCTCCAAATCCATTGATTTTAGGGTCCAGCAATGGATATTTCGAGGTCCGTCCCTCACCGCATTACCCCACTAAAGAAATGAACCCCCAATCTTTCACCTTTTCCGTTAAATTCACAACCGGATAGGGGAAAATCGGAGGTCCGTCCCTCATATTATTCAGTACCCTTTTTCCACTCTTCTTCCTCAATCAGCATTTTCCCCGGCCATGTGTAAGCCATGATGCCTCCGTCTGCAGTGATGTCTTCACCTGTCACGTAGGAGCTGTCATCCGATGCCAGGAACAGGGCCACCGTCGCCATTTCTTCTGGTCTTCCCAAACGGCCCATCGGTGTGATCCACTTATTGGCGTCCCTGAATTCCTCGCCCATCTTTTCCTGTTTGCTCCCGACAAGATCGTCAATCAGAGGAGTCTCGATTGTTCCGGGTGAAAGGGAATTCACTCGGATGCCATGTCGCGCATAATCAATGGCCATGGCCTTCGTAAAGTTGATAATGCCACCCTTAGCCGCATTGTACCCGGAACGGTCCAAATCTGCCGCATGGCCTGACATGGACGCCGTATTGATAATGGATCCACCGTTTTCAAGCATAAGCGGGATTAGATACTTGCTGCATAAAAAGGTCCCTCGCAAATCCACTGCGATGATCCGATCAAATAGTTCCACAGGATATTCATGCACTTTTCCACCCTGTTCATCTACCCCCGCGTTGTTAAAAAGAACATCGATCACACCAAATTTATCCTTTATCTTTTCAGCAAACCTCGTGACACTTTCCTCACTGGAAACGTCGAGTTGGAATGCTTCTGCCTTCCCTCCATCGCTTCTGATATCATCGACTGTCTTATTCATTTCCTCTACATTTATATCTGCACAAACCACCGTCGCGCCTTTATGGGCAAACACTTTGGCAGTCGCTTCCCCGATCCCGGTTGCGGCACCAGTAATCACTGCAACCTTGTCTTCCAGCCTTCTCATTAAGTAAAACCTCCTTGAAATATCTCATAGAGAGTATTTGCCCCTTATGTGAAATAGTAAACATAGAGAGGGACGGACCTCTACAGAGCCTGTTTCATCCTCGAATGAAAGGCATGTGGAGGTCCGTCCCTCTTAAAAAACTAGATTAACATCCCAAAGTACTGCAAACAGCATTTTTCAATAAAGATACCAGATTGCTGTTTGGAGCCAAAATCGATACCAACAACCAAGCGACCAGCAATAATACGGCAACTAGAAAGGTAATTAGACCTAAAGGCATATAGAATCCCCCCTTTCTATTCATGACTCTAGTAAGTGAGCTCTCTTACACCGTTATTCTATGAAAAAATGATAGAATCGGACCGGCAAATATAATAGAAAAGAAAAAAAGGGCCTTATCCCCTCTTAACAAAACCTTCACAAATAATGGGTATTTCGTGTGATTGAGAACACTTTCACATGGGTATACACTATAGTGGAATGAACATTCATTCCGCATTACCGTTATGAAAGGCTGAGTTGGTATGTCAATGGCATTAACTAAGCGGGACAGCATTGTAGCGAGTTCACTGGCTCTATTTGCAGATCGGGGTTATGACGCCACGACGATTCCCATGATTGCCTCGTCCGCAGGCGTGGGAGCAGGAACCATCTATCGCTATTTTGAAAATAAAGAAGTCCTTGGGAATACGATATTTCAAGAATATGTGAAAATTTTCACTGAAACAGTGGAACATGCTTTCCCTTATGAAGAGTCGATACGGAATCAATTTCATCATATTTTCCAATCGATGATTCAATTTACAAAAGAACAGAGTCAGGCGCTCTACTTCATCCGAACACACAGCAGCGCCCATTTCCTGAATGAAGAAAGTCACGCAAGCTTCGAGGAACTGTTGAATCTATTTAAATGCTTCTTCGATTCTGGTAAAGAGAAGAAGGTCATCAAGAATCTGCCATCCACGGCTTTGATCGCCATCCTTTATGGTGCCTTTCTCGAGCTTCAGCGACTTGTCCGGATCGGGGAATTAGAGCCTGATACTTCCATGCTTGCAGATGTAGAGGAAAGTATGTGGGACGCTGTTCGCTTACATATGTGAGAAGCGTGTCGTTTCTCATATCCCGAGCGGAATGAACGTTCATTCCGCAACAACCAAACTATTATACGAGGTGAAGGAACCATGACCCAACAATCTCAATATCCACAACCGAAAACATATGGACCACTCGGGAATTTGCCCGTAATCGATAAAGAAAAACCCCTTCAATCATTTATGAAACTTGCCAGGGAACTGGGACCGATCTTTCAGTTCCAGTTTCCTGGCAGAATGAGCACCTTTGTGTCCAGCGCTTCCCTTGCAAAAGAAATATGCGATGAAACCCGTTTTGATAAAAAAGTCGGACCGGCCCTGCAAAAAGTGAGAGCCTTCGGTGGAGACGGTCTTTTTACGAGTGAAACGACAGAGGTGAACTGGAAGAAGGCCCATAATATCCTGCTGCCAAGTTTCAGGCAGCAGGCCATGAAAGGATACCACTCAAAGATGGTGGATCTTGCCACCCAGCTCATCCAAAAATGGGCACGTTTAAATCCTGCAGATGAGATCGACGTCCCTGAGGATATGACCCGTCTGACTCTGGATACCATCGGGCTCTGCGGTTTCAATTACCGTTTTAACAGCTTCTACCGGGAAACCTCCCACCCCTTTGTCGACAGTATGGTGCGGGCTCTTGATGAAGCAATGAACCAATCACAGCGCCTCGGTCTTCAAGATAAACTGATGATCAAATCGAAGAAACAATTCAGGGAAGACATCGAGTACATGTTCTCCCTTGTCGACGAATTGATTGCCGACCGCAAAGCAAACGGGGATCAAGGGGAAAATGACCTCCTCTCCTATATGTTGAAAGGAACAGATCCTGAAACAGGAGAGGCGCTCAGTGACGAAAACATCCGCTTTCAAATCATTACCTTCTTGATTGCAGGTCATGAAACGACGAGTGGTCTCCTCTCCTTCGCCCTTTACTACCTGATGAACAACCGGGAAAAATTGAAAAAGGCTCAGGAGGAAGTCGATCGCGTCGTGGGAGACGCCATTCCTGACTATAAACAAGTGAAGCAGTTGAAGTATGTCCGCATGGTCTTGAATGAAACGCTGAGACTGTGGCCGACCGCCCCTGCCTTTTCTGTATATGCCAAAGAAGACACAATTCTTGGCGGCCAATATGATATCAAAAAAGATGATGTGTTCACACTCGTCATTCCTGAATTACACCGGGATTCATCCGTGTGGGGAGATGACGTGGATGCTTTCATCCCTGAACGTTTTGAGGACCCGTCATCCATTCCCTATCACGCGTACAAACCGTTTGGAAATGGACAGCGTGCCTGCATCGGACAGCAGTTCGCTCTTCATGAAGCGACACTGGTGCTCGGAATGGTCCTGCAGCACTTTGACCTGATCGATCATCAACACTATCAACTGGATGTCAAAGAGACGCTGACTCTCAAGCCTGATGGATTAACGATGCGGGTCGCACCCCGTAAGCCTGCCATGGCATTCTCAATCGCTTCGTCCGATGAAGGAAAACCGGAAGAATCGGCTGCACCTGTCCCGGTAGAATCATCCCACGGCACGCCTTTCCTCGTCCTCTATGGTTCAAACATGGGAACGGCGGAAGGAATTGCCCGGGATCTGGGGGAAACAGGACGTCAACAAGGATTCCGGACAGAGATAGCTCCATTAGATGAGTACAGTGATGGACTCCCAACAGAAGGAGCGGTCATCGTGGTGTCTGCTTCCTACAACGGAAACCCGCCTGACAATGCCGGCCAATTCATTTCCATGCTCAAAGGAAGTGAGTCTGACGACTTTGCAGGTGTCCATTACGCAGTGTTCGGATGTGGTGATCATAACTGGGCGACTACGTATCAGCGGATCCCTAACTTCATAGATGAACAGATTTTTGAAAAAGGCGGGCACCGCATCGCGGAGATCGGGCACGGTGATGCAAGCGATGACTTTGAAGGCGATTATGAAAAATGGGCAGAGTCCCTTTGGCCGAACCTGGCTGATGAATTGAACATCGAACTCCATCAGAACGATGGATCAAACAGCTCGATTAGAATAAATTATGTCAGTGATGTAAGCGACACACCGCTAGCACGTACTCACCATGCCTTTACCGCAGTGGTGAATGAGAATACAGAGTTACAACACGCAGAAAGTGGCAGGAACACGAGACATATCGCTCTCTCTCTTCCAGAAGGTGTGACCTATAGGGAAGGCGATCATATCGGCGTTCTCCCACAAAATCCTTCATCTCTTGTCGAGCGAGTGCTCAGTCGATTCACCCTGAACGGGCAAGACTTCGTGACATTGACGGGCGATTCCGGTAAAGCAGAGCATCTCCCTACAGAAAAGCCTGTAAAGCTTTATGAACTACTGGCCAATTATGTAGAGTTCCAAGAACCCGCTACCCGTTCTCAAATCAGGACCCTTGCCGCTCACACCGTCTGCCCTCCTCACGTCGTTGAGCTCGAGGATCTGTTAAAGGATGAGACGTATAAAGAGGCGGTATTACGGAAGCGTATAACGATGCTCGATCTTGTGGAGAAGTACATGGCATGTGAAATACCGTTTGAAAGATTCCTTGCACTTCTTCCATCATTAAAGGCACGCTATTATTCGATTTCAAGCTCACCTTTATACAAAAACGGAGAAGCAACCATTACCGTCAGCGTCGTCCATGGAGTGGCCTGGAGCGGACATGGTGAATACAAAGGAATTGCATCCAACTACCTGGCACAGCGATTACAGGGAGACAAAGTCGCCTGCTTTATCTCTACACCACAATCGAACTTCCAGCTGCCTGAAGATACGGAAACCCCGATTGTCATGATCGGACCGGGAACGGGAATCGCTCCATTCAGAGGATTCATCCAGGCACGCAGTGTTCTCAAGGAGCAAGGAAAATCACTCGGTGTGGCCCATCTCTACTTCGGTTGCCGCAATCCAGAGCATGATTACCTGTATCAGAGCGAATTGGAACAAGCGGAACAAGAGGGCATTGTCACCCTGCATACAGCATTCTCAAGATGCCCGGGTCAAGAAAAAGCATATGTCCAACACCGACTCTCAGAAAATGCAGAAGAAATCCTGCCATTGTTGAAAGAAGGCGGACGACTATACATCTGTGGTGACGGAAGTAAAATGGCTCCGGATGTCGAACAGACTCTAGTAGAAAGCTACTTACGCTTCTATCAAAAATCGAAAGAAGAAGCCGATAAGTGGCTGAGATCATTGGAAGAGGATGGTCGATACGCGAAGGATGTTTGGGCAGGAGCATGATGTAAAAAAAGCGAATCCTTTTAGGGTTCGCTTTTTTAGTCTCTTCCTCACCTTTTCCTGACCGGTATCCATATCTCACTTCTAAATGCTTCAGACTTAACATCTTTACTTTCATTCCACAATATCTCCGGTCCCTTTGCTTGTTCGTAGCTTGAAGTCGGAAACCATTCAGAATAGATTCTCCCCCATACCTGCTGCAGAGTCTCCGGGAATGGCCCGACCGCTTCAAATATTGCCCAGGTTAGACGAGGGACATCCAGGTTCGATAAGCCGTGGGGACATTCCTCTGTTGTGGCTGCGCCAATATAATGATCAAGCTCCCCCTTCTCTTCCATCCTGCCCTCGGAAAAATTGATGGATGCACTAATCAATCCTCCTGGTTCAACATTCGATAGGCTCTTTAATCTCTTGATCATTTTCTCATCCAGGCTCTGCCACATTTCTGCAATGTCAGGGTTCACTCCATTAAACACGATGGGCACCCGCTTCATGTTCCCTACAATGGAAAAAGGTTCTTTCTCTACGATTCGATAATTCATTTCATTGCCTCCTCTTATGGATAACTGGAAGGTCATCGGTGGAAATGATTTGATTGAATGGCCCTTTGCTTGTGACGGAGTGATCCCATGCATTTTTTGAAAGACTCTCGTAAAGGAATCGGGTGATGAGTAGCCAAATTTTAATGCTATATCAATCACCTTTACATCCCCGTTTTGCAGTTCAAGTGCCGCCATGGTCAAACGTCGGCGCCGGATATATTCCGACAGTGAAATCCCGGCTAGGAACGAAAACATCCTTTTAAAGTGATATTCCGAGCAATAGGCGCGCCTGGCCACTTTTTCATAATCGATTTCTTCCGTCAGATTTTCTTCAATATAGTGTAAAGCGTCATTCATCATCTTCAATGTATCCATTTCCATGACCTCCTTCTTCATAAGAATAGCAAGGATGAATGCAATCGACCCGACATATCGTGCCCCATGTTGCAGGATGTAAAAAAAAACCTCCTCATTGGAGAAGGCCACTACATTTATTTCCTTGCTTCATGTACCTTAAGCATCTTCCCTTTTACCGTGGTTTTCTTCATGGCCTGCAAAACCAAAAGCCCTTTTCCATTGAGGATCTCCACATACGACAGGTTTTCCTGGATTGTGATGATGCCGATGTCTTCAGCCGTCACGCCATCGATTTTTGCAATCGTTCCGACAAAATCGACGGCCCTGATTTTCTTTTTCTTGCCGCCATTGAAATAGAGCTTCATGATGTCTCTATTCAGCTGCTGACTTTTATCCATTTTAAAATCGGGTTCCTCAGAAAGCTTCCGTTCAAACTCTTGTTTCGCCCTATCCACAGCTTCCCGCGTAGGCGCCATACGCTTAGGGATCTTGAAACCGATATACCCCTCAATTTCATCAAGGAACTTCTCTTCATATGGCGTGCAGAACGTAATCGCTTTACCTGTCTGACCTGCTCTCCCTGTTCTCCCGGTACGGTGTACATAGCTTTCCTTCTCCATGGGCATATCATAATTAATCACGTGGGTGATGTTCTCGATATCGATCCCCCGCGCAGCTACATCCGTTGCCACCAGGTATCGGAAATCCCCCCGCTTAAAATCGTCCATCACTTCAAATCTGGCTTCCTGGATCATGCCGCCATGGATTTTATCCACAGGATAACCTGACCGGTCCAGCTCTTCACATAATCTGTTCACATTTTCCTTCGTTCGGCAAAAGATGATGCAGCTATCAGGGTTTTCTACGGTGGTCACGTTTTTAAGAAGGGACATTTTATCCTCTTCCCTCACTTCAAGCACGGAATGCTCGATTTTATCCGTCGTGATTCCCGTTGCCTTGATTTCAATATGAACAGGCTCTTTCATGTATTTATGACAGAGCGCTTCGACATCCTCTGGTAAGGTCGCAGAGAATGTCAGCGTCACACGCTCAGATGGCAGTTCCTGAATGATCGCTTCTACTTGATCGATAAAGCCCATGTTAAGCATTTCATCGGCTTCATCAATGACAAGGTACGTCAGTCTATCAAGGGGAAAGGTCCCTTTTTCAATGTGATCGAGGACCCGGCCGGGCGTACCGACGACGATATGATTTTTCTGCTTCAACTCAAGCTTCTGGCGATGAAATGGGGATTTTCCATAGACCGCTGCCGCTTTGATCCGCTTATATCTCCCAATATTCGTGATATCTTCTTTGACTTGAACCGCAAGCTCCCTTGTCGGGGTCAAAATCAGTGCCTGGGGTTTATTTTCCTCCCACTCCACCATCTCGCATAGGGGAATCCCGAAAGAAGCCGTCTTCCCGCTCCCCGTCTGAGAACGGACCACAAGATCTTTTTTCTCTAAAGCAAGTGGGAGTACCCTGGATTGTACTTCTGTAGGAGCTTCATATCCTAAACCGGACAGCGCCTTTACAATCTCTCCACTGAGCTTATAATCCTTAAACTGTTTGATTGACATATCATAACCTCATTTAGTTTTTCTTATTTTCATAGGAAAGTACACATTCTATTCACAAAATCACGCCAACATAAATTCTTTTCAAATTTATTTAGGTAATCCCCCAATAGTGTGTTATGCTTTACCTAACCATTTTTAACTTGTAACATGTTGTCTCCGGGACCGACGAACGCTGTCGGTCCCTTTTTATACCCTAAAGCGGAGGCGGCTCGTTCAGCCCCGACAAGCATAAGATGAATAGGCTGGGAAGGCGCTCTTTGCCTTCCTGGCCTATTTAGCTTATGACCTCGAGGGGCTAGCCGCAGGAGCTAGCAGACACCTAAAGCGCAGGCGGCTCGTTCAGAGGCGACAAGCATAAGCTGAATGGGCCGGGAAGGCGCTCTTTGCCTTCTTGGACCATTCAGCTTATGACCTCGAGCCTCTAGCCGCCGGAGCTAGCAGACATCTAAAGCGCAGGCGGCTTGCCCAGAGGCGACAAGCATAAGATGAATGGGCCGGGAAGGCGCTCTTTGCCTTCTTGGACCATTTAGCTTATGACCTCGAGCCTCTAGCCGCCGGAGCTAGCAGACATCTAAAGCGCAGGCGGCTTGCCCAGAGGCGACAAGCATAAGACGAACCGGCCGGAAAGGCGTCCTTTGCCTTTTTGGCCGGTTTGACTTATGACCTCGAGCCTCTAGCCGCCGGAGCTGGAAGACACCTAAAGCGCAGGCGGCTCGTTCAGACCAGACAAAATCCAAAAAAACTTCATACCCCAATAAAAAAAGGACCCTCCTGAGAGAGCCCCTTCATCAAAAGCTATTACGCTTTGTTTACGTTAGTCGCTTGAAGTCCACGTTGACCTTGCTCAGTGTCAAATGTAACTTTTTGACCTTCGTCTAAAGATTTAAATCCTTCGCCTTGGATAGCTGAGAAATGTACGAATACATCTTCTCCACCTTCGATTTCGATGAAACCGAAACCTTTTTCTGCGTTAAACCATTTTACTGTACCTTCTTGCATGTGTGTATCCTCCTGTGTGGATGTTGCATCCACGATTTATTACTATCGTTGCTCAAGTTAGATATCAAAGGTGAAAAGTTTAAAACTTATTCTTTCCTTACAGACCGAACAAAAATAATTCTTACTAAGAGTAACAGATATTCAGATAAAAAGCAAATCCGTCCAAAAATTCACTCCCACTCTCTCTACATAGAGGAATATATCGTTCCTTTGTCGAAAGTAAAGATATAAAGGGGATGGCGGAATGAATAAAAGCACATTGCTCAAAAAGCTGAGTCAAGCAAGTCGCGGAAACTTTTTCACGATCGAACTTCCTGTGGAATCCAGGGAAGAAGCAGAAACCATCGAAAATGCCGCATCTGAATTAGAAAGAGAAGGAAAGATCAAGATCAGGGAATGTGAAGTGAAGGAAACGTTCATTTACATTCAAGGAATCATGAAGTACGCTGTGACGTAACAAAGATGGTGCCTAATTACAGGCACTTTTTTTTTTCGCAAAAAAAAAGAACCCTCAGAGAGAGTCCTTCTTTTTAAAGCAATTAGATTTTGTTAACGTTAGTCGCTTGAAGTCCGCGTTGACCTTGCTCAGTTTCGAATGAAACTTTTTGACCTTCGTCTAAAGATTTAAATCCTTCGCCTTGGATAGCTGAGAAATGTACGAATACATCTTCTCCACCTTCGATTTCGATGAAACCGAAACCTTTTTCTGCGTTAAACCATTTTACTGTACCTTCTTGCATGTGTGTATCCTCCTGTGTGGATGTTGTATCCACGATTTATTACTATTATTGCTCAATTAGATATCAAAGGCGAAAAGTTTAAATACTTTCATTCCTTACAGACCGAACAAAAATAATTCTTTCTTAGAATAACAGGAAATCGTAAAAAAAGCAAATTCTTTTTTCATTTTATAAAATGTTTTAGATAAAGTCGTGCTTCACGACTCTCTTTACATATAGAAAGAAGTTGATATTTCCCTTCTTTCTCCCACCTGCAGAAAAAAAGTCCATTCCCAAAAAGAAATGGACGTGCATTCTTAGTCTTCCTGCTTGTTTCCGTGTTTTACACCTTTACTCGTATAAGGCTTGTTGCTCTTTTTCTTATTGGCGCCTGCCTGCCACCGGTTCCAGCCTTTCTTGCCGGTGCCCTGGCCCGTTCCGCTCTTTTTCTTAGATTTACTCATTTTTTCACTCCGTTATGATAGGGTTCGTTCTTTCAAGTTCGTCCCCATATCATAACACGGATTAGTCGGTCAGGGTACTTCTTGTTTATTCCACTTCTTTTTTCTGCCCGGTATAAATGTGGATCGCATCCCTCAGGAATTCCGCCACTCCTTCTTGTTCGCCATCATAATAGGCCTTGAATCGTTCATCGTCCACGTACATCTGAGAAAGTCCTGCATGGGCTTCCTTGCTGTAGTGACCCCAATAGAAGGAAATCCACTGCCTGTGAAGATCAGCCGCTTTCTGTGCCATCTCACTTCCAGGATCACCGTCTTGAAATGCTTCTCCCAGCGTTTTTTTGATTTCCTGCACTAAGCCCGTGACCTTTTCATACTCTTCCTCTGACATGTTCATGACTTTCGCGTTGGATTCGTCTACTCTCTTATCTCCATATTTCTCCCGCACTTCTTTGCCATACTTTTTCTCATTCTCTTCCACCATTTTTTCTTTGAATCCTTCAAATTTCTCTTTATCCGCCATGGTGAATCTCCCTTCCTTTACACGTAGTGTTTTATCGACATTCGCAATCAGTTGATCAAGCTGAGTGCGTCTGTTCAGTAACATTTCCCGGTGTTTCTGTAATGCTAGTGTTGCATCAAAGGCGGGATCATCCAGAATATCTTTGATTTCGTCCAGTCCAACACCTAACTCTTTGTAAAAGAGGATCTGCTGCAGGCGGTCGACTTCCTTCTGTCCGTAAATCCTGTATCCTGACGAATTGACCCTGGCCGGCTTCAGAAGCTCAATTTCATCATAATAACGAAGGGTTCTCGGGCTCACCCCAGCGATCTCGCCCAATTTCTTGACGGTATATTCCATGATGTCACCTCCTGACAATTCTTACTTTACAGGTTGACGCAACGTGAATGTAAAGGGATTTTTTCCAAAAAACGCGAATGTGGATTTTCTTGAAAATAACGTGCCAGTCCGATATTCTTAGTATAATCACTTTGAGTATAAGGTTGTGTTGAAAATGCGAATTAATAAATACATCAGTGAAGCTGGAAAGGCATCAAGACGCGGAGCCGATAAGTTGATTACAGAAGGCAGGGTCACGATCAATGGACGGGTTGCGAAAATTGGTGACCAAGTGAACCCCGGCGATGATGTGTTGGTGAGTGGAGCACCTGTAAGGGTTGCTCGGAATAATGTATACATCGCTCTGAATAAGCCTGTTGGAATAACGAGTACGACAGAAAAAGGAGTCAAGGGGAATATCGTGGATCTCGTTAATCATCCCCTTCGAATATTTAATATCGGACGCCTGGACAAGGATTCCGATGGCCTGATTCTCCTAACGAATGACGGTGATATCGTCAATGAAATCCTCCGTGCAGAGAATCAGCATGAGAAGGAATACATCGTCACGGTTGACCGCCCGATTTCAGAAGACTTCCTCAAGCAGATGTCAGAGGGTGTCAAGATTCTTGGAACGAAAACACTGCCATGTAAAGTGGAACAGATTTCGAAATATGTATTTCAAATCACGCTTACCCAAGGGTTGAACCGACAGATCCGCCGCATGTGTGAAGCTCTTGGATATGAGGTATACAGACTGCAGCGTACCCGGATCATGAATATTCAATTAGGTAATCTTCCTGTGGGACAGTGGCGCGATCTTTCAAAGAAAGAGAAAAATCGATTATTTCAGGATCTGGATTACGAACCAAAGGAATGGTAATAACAGACAGGACCGGTGCCTTGACTGAACACAGTCGGTTACCGGTCCTATTTTTATCTTTCCAGGCTCTAGGAAACGAACGGATTTGCTCTTCTTATTTTCGACAATATACGCTATTATTAAATGGTTTAGAAATTCTAACTAGATTTTGTGGAGGTTTGAGAACATATGGTTTTCAAGAAAAAGGATAAATTCGCTATTCTTCTTAGTCAAATAGCTGGTAATTTGAAAGAGAGTGCGCATTATTTTGCCGATTATAAACTGAATAATGTGAGTGACTTAAAAGAATTTTCCGGTCAGATGAAGGAATATGAAACAAAAGGGGATTCTTTTGTGCATGAAGTCATATTGGACTTGAATAAAGTCTTCATCACACCGATTGAACGGGAAGATATCCTGGCGCTGGCTATGAGTATGGATGATGTACTGGATGGGCTCGAGCATACATCCGCTATGTTTGAAATGTATTCCATCACTCAGGCAGACGAATATATGCTGAAGTTTGTCGAAGCGATCCGTCAATGTTCCGATGAAATTGAATCGGCTGTCGAACTGTTATCCACAAAGAAATGGATCCAGATCAGAGAGCATGCCATCAAGATCAAAGACTTAGAATCAAAATGTGATGGGATTCTCCGCCAATCCATCAAGCATCTCTTTCATACAGAAAAGGATCCCATTCGTATCATTCAATATAAGGAAATCTATGAAGAACTTGAGGAAATCGCGGACTATTGTCAAAATGTGGCCAACACGTTTGAAACCATTATTATGAAGAATGCATAAGGAGTCTTGCAGGAATGGATACAATTTTAATTTTAACCATACTTATCGTTGTGGGGGCCCTTGCATTTGATTTCATCAACGGGTTCCATGATACGGCAAATGCCATCGCGACAGCTGTATCGACAAAGGCACTGAAGCCAAGGCATGCCATCATCCTGGCAGCCGTCATGAATTTTGCCGGCGCTCTCGCTTTCACAGGAGTCGCCAAAACGATCACCAAGGACATCGTCGATCCCTTTTCCCTGGAGAACGGGACGATCGTCATCCTGGCAGCGCTTCTTGCAGCGATCACATGGAATTTAGTGACATGGTATTACGGGATACCCAGCAGTTCCTCCCATGCATTGATCGGGGCGATCGCAGGGGCCGCCATTGCGGCGGCTGGTGTCTCGGCACTTAATTATAAAGGGTTCATTAAAATCATCCAGGCGTTGATTTTTTCTCCCCTTTTGGCTTTTGTGATCGGATTCATCATCTATAGCATATTCAAGGTCGTTTTCAAAAATCGGAATTTGGCGAAAACGAACCGGAATTTCCGCTCGATCCAGATTGCGACAGCGGCACTTCAATCGTTCACCCATGGTACGAACGATGCGCAAAAAGCGATGGGGATCATCACCATGGCCTTGATCGTGAACAATTATCAAACCTCCGATGATATCCAGACGTGGGTTCAGGTTTCCTGTGCCACGGCCATGGGTCTCGGGACGTCGATCGGCGGATGGAAGATCATCAAAACCGTTGGCGGAAAAATCATGAAAATCCGACCGGTAAATGGAGTGGCAGCAGACTTGACGGGTGCGGCTGTCATTTTTGGTGCAACGGCGATTCACTTACCTGTCAGTACGACACACGTCATCTCTTCTTCCATCCTTGGTGTGGGTTCCGCTCACAGATTGAAGGGCGTGAAATGGGGGACGGCTCAAAGAATGTTGATCACATGGATCATCACATTGCCCATTTCGGCAAGTCTTGCCGCCATCTTCTTTTATATCTTGAATCTATTTTTATAATAAATAGGAAGTCAGAAGGAAGAATTTCTCCCCTTTGACTTCCTTTTATTGTTGAACTTTTAGATGACTACGCTCGAAACCCAGGTAACGCGTGCCCTGGAAGGTCAATTCTCCCTCGTCCCCTTCGACGAGCATCCCATAATCCTTATCATTCACTTTTAATTCGATCCTGTCTCCGCTCTCCACTTCGAAGGTGATGTAATAATGGCTATAGGCCCTGCTTTCTCCTCCACCCTTCACAGCCGTCCGTTTCCCCAGCACCTTAGCCCATACATTCAAAGTAGGCGATTGATTATTCTGACTCCACTGTGTCACGCCTTTTACGGCAGAAAGCAAAATGAACGAAATCACGATCAAAAAGATGATCCCAATGAAGATCGGGACCGCTTGAAACATAAAATCTCCACCACCATACATCCTCATTTCCCCCTTTGACTCTTTTTCTACATTTTAACATTTTAATACGTATATGAGTGGGGGATTCTGATGATGACAAATAAAAAAAGCCAGCCCCCACTGCGATTCTGTTAGGGGCTGACGACAAAACGAATTCACCCTGTCGGATGCTTCATCTTATCCATGATCATCGTAAAATAATTCTTCTTCAACGGTCCGGATGCATGGGGGATTTCGTATAATGCAGGTTCTTTTTTCTCCACGAGCTTTGAAGAATATACTTGTGTTCCCTCCATCATCCGGCGAATGGAAGAGGTCAATTCTTCACTCGGACTATCCTTCAATAAGTAACCGTCTGCACCCGCATCCTGTACCTTTTCAAGATTTCCCTCTTTGGGGAATGTTGCGAGTACGAGCAGTCGACATTCCAGCACTTCCAGAGGTCCGTCCCTCAGTAGATGTTCGATGTTAAGGATAAGGAGGTCTGGTTGCATGTTGTGGATGAGTTCCAGTGCATGCTCCCTGTCCCTCGACTTCCCCACTATTTCCATATCTTCTTCAAGGTTGAGTAGTGAGCCGATTGTTCCTAACACCCATTCTTCATCCTCTGCTATCACAATGCGAATCATATGCGTCCTCTCCTTTTAACACCGTATCAAGTAAAGACTCTCCTTATATGAAGATTCATAAGGAGAGTCGGCTCTGTTTATAATTCAGGTTTGGCTTCTGTAGAGATGCGCGCGTTCGATTTCCTTGAGGATTTGAGACCTCTAAAGCTTACAAACGTCTTATTTTCTTCATCCCATAATTTGAAGCGAAGAGATTTCAAGCTCGTTACGAGTGAAATCGTCGGTACATTCTGTAAGGGCTCCGAGTTCACATGAGCCTGTTCCAGCTTGTAATTCGGTACTCTTGGACTCAGATGGTGGACATGGTGATAGCCGATATTCCCTGTCAGGAACTGCATGATTTTCGGAAGTTTATAAAAGGAGCTTCCCTCAACGGCCGCCAATACATACTGCCACTCTTTGTCTTCTTCAAAATACGAATCCTCAAACGTATGCTGTACATAAAACAACCAGATTCCGATCGAGCCTGAAACCATGAAGATCGAACCCTGTACGAGCAGGAATTCCTGCCACCCAAGCATGACAGAAAGAAGTGCAATGAGAGCCACGATGATGACATTCACTAAATACGTGTTATTGCGCTCTTTCTTACGTGCATTTTTACGATTGAATCGGTTTTTCAAAAGAAATACATAAATCGGTCCCAGAACGAACATGACGAACGGATTACGGTAAAAACGATAGGCTAAACGTGTTTTCAAAGGTGCTGCTATATATTCGTCGATGGTAAGGGTCCAGATATCACCGGTTCCTCGTTTATCCAGATTCCCACTTGTCGCATGGTGGACGGCATGATCATGTCCCCACTGATCGAACGGGAACAGTGTCAGTACACCCATGGCCGTTCCGACTGCCCGGTTGGCTTTACGGCTTTTAAAGAAAGAAAAATGGGTGCAATCATGAAAGATAATGAAGATCCTCGTCAAGAATCCTGCGGCAATCACGATTGGAACGAGTGCCAGCCAGTATGATACCGACAGACTTTGATACGCAAGGAACCATAATAGAAAGAACGGTCCAAGCGTGTTGATGATCTGCCATACACTTTCCTTCGTTGTAGACTTTTCATAAGGAGCAACTTCTTTTTTCAGCGTTTTTATATTTGTCATGTCATTATTCCCTTCGTTTAAGGCGTTGAATTCATTATAGGATAAGAGGAAGCATCATGTTAGTAGTAGGTGTCATATGCTGGGCATGACAAATGTCATAAGGGAGAAATTGTCATGCGTTTACATTGTCTGGAACCCTTGATAATACTGACTTCCTCTCACTCATCCTAACGTTCAATTACCTTTATTATTTTTGGGAAAAAGAAATATATTCTTATTTTGGTGAAAAAGTGTCATAAAAAAGAGCGTGGTCTCCCACACTCTCTACGCGCATACTAGTATCTGTCTGACAAATCGTCCTTTACTTACTTCACAACGGTCGACAATATCGAAGCCCGCTTTTTCAACATTTCTATCCACATCTTCCAACGTCACGATCACGACCTTTTCAGAGAATCGTCTCGCACTCTTGAGCATTTCAAGTTGTTCATCATCCGTTATGACGGAGCAGAGATTATAAGGTAGATCAATGACCGCAACATCGTAGCTGCCGGTTACATCATTGATGTCTCTTAATGACACTTCCCCTTCCAATCCAAAATGAGCGATATTTTCCCTTACTCCGTCGAGGATCAACGGATTGCGGTCACTGCCTACAATATCGATACCCATGGACAGGGCTTCTACCAGGACCGTCCCGATTCCGCAGCATGGATCGATCATCTTGATGTCTTCCGTTTCGGGAGCCGCAATGTTCACGACGGCTCTTGCCACACGGGTACTCAGTGCAGTGGAATAGCTGTGAGGCTTTTTCACATGATGCAGCCATATCGCTTCATTTTTTATATAAGCTCCAAACACCCAGCGTTCACCCGTGTTGATGACACCATACCAAATATGGGGATCGACAAGTTCCGCTTCGCCTTTCAGATGCAGGCCGATTTCCTTCTCGATCCTCCGCAGTTTCTTAAAGCCGACTCTGTCACCATCAGGGTTTTGTACAAATACGACCTTGAATCCGTCCACTGCGTCTAACTTCTCTATGTTATGAAGTAATTCTTCCAATTCAGCACCTTCGCATATGATCTCCAGTCTTTCCCGGATGAAAGGGCTTCTGCTTGGATCGACCTTCACCGTACTTTCGAGAATACTGGATTCAGAAGCCTGTCCGAACAGGATGCGCCTTTCCAACGCACATAGCGACTCTTCGTTCGGCTCCCAAGAAAACGTATATAAATAGTTTTTCGTTTCTATTGTAATCAACTCCGTGTGATGTTTTGCATTTAACCATTGTATCATAAAAAAGGGAGGGACCCCTTTACACAGGGTCTCCTCCCTCCTTATTGACTGAATCAGATTTCCATTTCCCAACGCTCTGCCTGCGTCTGTTTCAACTGTCTTTCCGTTTCTTGCGGATAAACCGTACGGAATTTATGGTTTTCAGCAGGGATGATTTCAATCATCTTTTGAATCATATCTTCAGGATCGAACTGATCTTCCAATCCTTTCTGCTGTTCGAGAATATCTTCTTTTCTCGTGTAGTTCTTCTCGTCATCGAACCATTTCCAGATTTCTTCCCCGCTCCGCTTATTGAATCCGGTTTCGAAGGCCCCTGGATTGATGGTGGCGACTTTCACTCCAAACTCTTCAAGCTCGGACTTCAAGGTTTGGGCAATCCCTTCAATCGCATGTTTGGTTGCCGTATATGGACCGACATAAGGAGTTGCGGAGATCCCGGCCATGGAACTCATGAACACGATTTTCCCGCTGCCTTTCTTCACAAGCTTCTGTGCCGCCAATTGAACCGTTTCCAGGGTGGCGAACACATTCACTTCAAAGAGGGCACGAAAACGATCCATCGGCACTTCCCCGAGTGGTCCCCCTTCATTGATGGCCGCATTGGCTACGAAGACATCAAACTCATACTTCAATATTTGCTCGCGATCCCTTGCGTTCGTTATATCAAGCTTAAATACCTCCATATTCAAGCCTTGTTCATCCGCTTCTCTCATTAGGTCGGTCTTTTGCGAGGTAAGCTCTGTCGTCGCAATGACACGGTGGCCCTTCTTCGCAAGACCAAGAGACGCTCCCTTGGCGAGACCGCTTCCCGCGCCAGTAATGAAAATTGTTTTACCCATTCTGTTTCCTCCTTGGCAATCTAGTATAATATGTTCTTCCCTTTAACAGAATCAGTAAAACTTTTTCAATATAAAAGGGACCGACTACGGGTCGGTCCCTACAAGATGTATTACTTCATCTCTCTAATATACTCTTTTACCACTTCATACACATACCCCTGGTTCGCAGCTGCTGTGTCGGGATTGTATGCTCCGCCGTTTGTTTTGTTATTTGATAGAACACGGATTCCAAGGAAAGGTACATCATATGCCCCGGCGATCTGTGCCGCCGCTGCCCCTTCCATTTCCTCTACGGATGTACCGTATTTGTCATGGAACCATTGGATGCGGTCCACTTCGTTATTCCACACGTCAGCAGAACCGATTGTTCCTTCGACGACCTTGCCTTTTTTATATGTATCTTTAACGGCATCAGCCGCTGCAAGCAGTGCCTCGTCACCATCATAATAGCGGATTTTTTCTGCATTCGGGTCTTCCCCCGCACTTCCTTCAGATGCCATCAGGTCCATCGGCTTCCAGGCTGTAGGTTCGATTCCTTCTTCATCTGCCATGCTCCCGGTTTTTAACGAACCCAGATTGACGGTTCTTTCACCGAGTACGATATCAAACACGTTCAATGCCGGATCATGACCGCCTGAAGTCCCTTGATTGATGATGGCGATGGGATCATATTTTTCAATGGCCACAGCCGTGGCCGCTGCCGTATTTTCCATTCCTTTACCCGTCTTGGCAACTATGACCGGGTAGCCGTCCACCGTTCCTTTATAAAAAACGAATGAGCCGGATGTTTCTTCTTTCACATTTTTCAGTTTCCCTGCAAACTTTTCAGCTTCAATCGGCATCGGCCCCTGAATCAGGATCGGCTGCTCTTCTTTTTTTTCTTTCGCTTCCGTTTGATTGGATGAACTGCAGCCTGTAAAAACAGATAATGCGAGTACAGATACTGCTGCGAATGATGCGATTTTCTTTTTCATGTGAATCTCTCCCTTTTCTTGGTGATTGGAACCCGCTGATTTTGGTCAAAAGAAAAAGACCTGTCATGGTAGAGTGCATCTACACGTTCCAGATCTCAGAAGTCAAAGTAAAAGCAAAAACGGCAAAAAAACCGTAAAAACCGAATACTTCAACCCGTAGTCCGGTTCTTGAAATGGGAACCGGGTAGAAACGCTCAGACCATATTACTGAGGATATACGAGTAACGATATGTAATGGTGGTACGGTGTTACTATAACAAACCCTCCACTTTAAATCAACAAAAAATACGAATTTTATTTTAAAAAATTAAGTTAATGTTCGTGTTTAAAGGAAGTCTCTCTTTCAGTTTGGAAGCGTTACATTTGAATTCCTATTGTAGAATACTATAATAAAAGAAAAATGAAGAGGTGAAGACGATGAAAATCGGTCTTATCGGATTAGGGGATATTGCGAAGAAAGCTTATCTTCCTGTCCTATCTGAAAAAGAAGGCATTGAATTGGTCCTTTGCACAAGAAATGCCGAGACGTTGCATACCCTTGGAGATAAATACCGGGTGGCGGAGAGGGTTCAGACGGTAGAAGAATTGATTGCTGCAGACATAGACGCTGCCTTCGTCAGTACAGCCACTGAAGCCCACTATGAAATATCTGAGAAGCTCCTGGAGAATGGCATTCATGTATACATAGACAAACCGATTTCCCTGACCTTCGGGGAAACGAAGCGAATCGTCCAGCTTGCAAAAGACAGCGGAAAAATCGCCATGGTCGGATTCAATCGGCGCTTCATCCCCAAAGTAAAGGAACTGAAAGAGCATGGGAAACCGAGCTTCCTCCTGATGCAAAAAAACCGGTTCGCTGCCCCGGATGAGCCTAGGAGATTCGTCGTCGAAGATTTCATCCATGTCGTCGATACCCTTCGTTTCCTGATGGATTCAGATGTGTTGGATGTGAAGGTTCAATCCTTTAAAAGAGGAGATCTCCTTCACCATCTCGTCATACAGCTCATCGGTGAGGACTGTACGGCAGTCGGCATCATGAATCGGGACGGCGGGGTGACGGAAGAAATCATTGAATACTCTGCGGGACATCATAAATACGTCGTCGACAGTCTTGTAGAAACGACTCACTATCACAACAAAGAAAAAAGTGTTACTTCTTTTGGCGACTGGGAACCGACACTGTATAAACGTGGATTCTATGACCTTATCGATCACTTCCTCGACTGTGTGGAAAAAGGACATCAGCCTGATCCTTCCATCGAGGATTCTTTGATCACCCATGAGATTTGTGAACGGATTGTGGGAATGATCGACTAATTGAACGAAGGGGGCTTGCCATTGGGGGATGGTGCACGTAACCGGTCCCCACTGTCTTGCCAAAGAGAGGTTTTCTATTCAATACTAGTAGCCATCATTATAAAAGGCCCAAGTGGTGTAACACTTGGGCCTTTGCATGTTAGCATATGGAGACTACCTCCACCTCTTCGCCAACGCCTCAATATCCCCCGGATGTGTGCGGCAGCAGCCACCAACGATACGGGCACCCGCTTCGTACAAAACTACTGAATCCTCATCAAACGCACAACAAGCTCCCTCCCCATTCCACGTTTTCGTTTCAGCATCGTACGTTTCCCCCGAGTTCGGGTACACGATGATTGGCTTGTCAGTATGTCTGTTTAGTACGCTCATCGCAAGCTTAGCCGCAGGAATCGGTGTACAATTCACACCAATCGCAGCGATTTGTTCATGATCATTGAACACCCGCGCGCACTCTTGAATCCCCGTGCCATCACTTATTGTCTCTCCATCCTTTAATGAAAAAGACAGCCAGGCGCAAGTTTCCGGAAATTCTTTTAAAAGCGAAGCGAGGACTTTTGCTTCCTGCAAGGATGGGATGGTTTCAAATGCCAGCACATCAGCACCCGCCTCTACTAATGCCTTGATTCTCGGATAATGGAAATCTGTTAAAAGGTGATCACTTACACCATAGTTCCCTACATATTCAGAGCCGTCAGCCAGGTATGCCCCGTAAGGTCCTACAGAACCGGCGACAATTGGTTTCTGCCGATTCGTTTTTCCCTTCTCTTTCTCCCAGAAGTCATCCCGTGCCTTCTTGGCGAGATATACAGTCTTCTTGATTAAATCCAACGCTTCCGGTTTCTCTATTCCGCGCTTTCTGAAACCATCCACCGTTGCCTGGTAGCTGGCTGTAATGGCACAATCGGCTCCTGCACGGAAATAATCAGCATGAACCTTCTCAATCGCTTCCGGCTTTTCTAGGAGGACACGTGCTGACCAAAGGGGATCATTTAAATCACAGCCATGGGATTCCAGCTCTGTGGCTAATGCCCCATCCAAAATAATTAGGGATTGCGTTTGTAACATCACCTCAATGGGATTCAGCTTCAGTTGATTCGACATGTCCTGTACCTCTTTTCTTCACGTATAGTGTTAGATAATAGCTTCCATAGCAGACCGCGATAAACGGGATCCCGCAATAAAGGGCGATCCTCTGAGTGGGATCAAAGGCAATGCCGATGCAGGAAGCGAGACAAAGCAGAAACGACGCAACGGGAACAAGTGGATAGAGCGGCGTCCGATAAGCAAGTTCCTTCACATCATTCCCTTCCCTTATGTACTGTCTACGAAATAGAAATTGGGCAGCACTGATGCTCATCCACACGATGACTACCGCTAAACCTGAGACCGAAACCAATACGATGTAGACCGTTCCCGGTGCAATGATGCTTGAAAGCAGGGCAAGTCCCCCACCAAGCATGCTGCATACCATCGCATTAAGAGGAACTCCCCTATCAGTCAATTTGGCAAAAATCGGTGAGATGGTTTGCTTATCTGCCAGCGACCATAGCATTCTGGAAGAAGCATACAGACCTGAGTTTGCCGCTGATAAGATAGCCGTGATGATGACAAAATTCATGATATCGGCGGCATACGGGATTCCAATCCGTCCAAGCACTGCGACAAAAGGGCTTTCCAATACACCTGCTGACTGGCTCGGTAATAATGCCGATAATACGACAATCGTCCCTACATAAAAGAGAATCAATCTCACAAGCGTAGTGCGGATGGCTTTAGGAATCGATTTTGATGGATTCTCTGTTTCTCCCGCCGCTACCCCGATTAATTCTGTTCCTGAAAAAGCAAAATTTACGGCAAGCATGGTCATCAAGATAGCAAATGCCCCGTTCGGAAATAACCCTGAATTTGTGATATTCGAGAAAAATGGAGCAGGCTCTGAATGACCGAGGGGAATGAACCCGACGATCGCCCCTGCCCCGATCACAATAAACGCCACAATCGCAATCACTTTCACTAAAGAAAACCAAAATTCAGATTCAGCAAAAAAACGCACCGACAATGCATTAAAGAAAAAGATCAACGCAGCGAAGACCGCGCTCCAAATCCATACACTAATCGAAGGGAACCACCGCTGCATCATCAAGCCGGCCGCCGTGAACTCCGACCCCAAAGCCACCGTCCATGTCAGCCAATATAACCAGCCCACCGTGTAACCGGTCCCCGGACCAATGAATTTTGCAGCATAACTATGAAAGGATCCGGTCTCCGGCATATGGACAGAGAGCTCGCCTAAACACAGCATCACGAGATACACCACCAGCGCCCCGATCAAATAAGCAAGGATCGTCCCAAACGGTCCAGCCTGATGAATGGTATAACCCGAACTCAAGAAAAGCCCGGTTCCGATCACCCCTCCAAGACTCAGCATCACTAAATGCCGTGTCTTCATCTTTCTTTTGAAACTCTGTCCTGTGTTTTCCATACAAACACCCTTCCTTCTAAGTTGATTGAGGTATGGGTGAACAAACAAAAAACGCACCCTGAACGAGTGCGTCACCGACAAATAAAAGATTGCTCCTATCTATCAGGGTTTAAATCACCCGCTGGAATTAGCACAGTATCTTCACAGACCTGTTGCTGAGGCTTCAAAGGGCCAGTCCCTCCACCTCTCTGGATAAGAAAATATTTTGATTTTTTAAAACTCTATCAATATATCGGAATAATGTCAAGACCATGAAACGGATGAAGAGCTCAGCCCATCCAATGGTTACATAAAGGAATAAAAAGGGAACAACTATAGTAAAAAGGAGAAACTGCCATGCCAGAAGGTCCCGAAATCAGAAGAGCAGCCGATAACGTTGAGCGTGCTCTTAAAAATAGAACTGTGGAAGATGTGTATTTTGCCTTCCCTCATTTAAGAGACTATGAAGATTTGCTGAAGGGGTCTATCGTGACCAGAGTCGATACAAAAGGAAAAGCCATGCTCATCCGCTTTAATAATGGCTATACGATTTACTCCCACAATCAACTCTATGGAAAATGGTATATCCGCAGCTTGTACAATTATCCGAAGACCAATCGACAGCTCCGCCTCGCCCTGCATAACGAAAAGAAATCAGCACTCCTCTACAGTGCATCGGATATCGAAGTCCTCCGTGATGAAGAAGTGCCAGAACATCCCTTCATCTCAAAAGTCGGGCCGGACCTTTTAAGTGAAGATGTAACAGCCGATGAGCTTGTAGTGAGGATGAAGGACAAACGATTCCGAAACCGCAAATGGTCGATTCTACTGTTGGATCAGGGCTTTGTGGCAGGAATCGGGAATTATTTAAGATCAGAGATCATGTTTGTCGCAGGCATTCATCCTTCTCTTCGCCCGGCTGATTGTACGGAAGAGCAATTAAATAAAACTGCACACGCCATCATTGATTTGGTGAAGCAATCGTATGAAACAGGCGGTATCACGAATGACCCCAAACTTGCCGAAAAGCTAAAATCAGAAGGTGTGAAGCGTTCCCGGTACCGGCACTGGGTGTTTAATCGCGAAGGAGCATCATGCTTCATTTGCGGAAGTGAAATTGAGAAAATCGTGGCGGCTTCAAGAAGATTGTACTATTGCCCGGGTTGTCAGAATACCCAAAACCCAAAAGATGTCTGACCCTTTATATTTGGATCAGACACCTTATTACATCACCTATTCGGTACTCCGGTTAATCGCTTCTTTCATGGAAATCCCTTTTAATTTCCGATGATTCAGCCACAGGGATACATAATACGAAATGATGATGATACTAAAACTGATGAAGACACTCATCCAATCCAGCCTGACAGGAATCGTGACATTCATTTCTGAAGTAATCGAATTCATAAAGGCTGAAATTGAGAAAACAGTCACAGGAATGCCTATCACATACCCAAGGATGATGAACCAAATATTATAGCCGATCATCATCTTCATAATCGAATTCTCCCGATAACCGATGACTTTCATGAGTGAAATTTTGAAGGAATTTTCCTCAATTAATAATGAAATCAATATATAGATGATGATAATTGCAATGATGGCTGCAACAAGGGCAATCGCTGCCACACCATAGTTCAAAGGCTTAATCATTTCCTTGAAGCCGTCAATTGTATCAGATGATTTTGTCGTCGAGACAATCTGATCTTCCGGTAAGTTGAGTTCTTTGTTTGAATAAATCTCCGTATAACTTCCAGAAGGATAACCATTTAATCGGTTGAATTCATCAAGTGGCATATAAATCATATTTCCAAGATACGATTCAGCGATGTGATCAATGGTGAGAGTAAAGGATTTTTCCGTCAATTCATTTTTCACATGAATCGAATCCCCCTCTTGAATCCCTAATTTATCTGAGAGGGATTTATTCATGATTACTGAATCGAATGTAATTTTTTCTCTGCTTGAGTCCTGCAATCGAATGGCTGTATTATCCGGCTTCAGGCCCGTGATCGTCACGTTCTCCTTATCTATCGTAAATGGTGCCACAGCACCGATCTGTCCCGAGTCAGGTTCTGTGGTCTGTGGAGCTTTGAATAGATAGCTATACTCATAGTCGTACACTTGTTGAAAATTATCGGTCACCAGGTACTCCATCGAATTCTTGGTGACGAACCCGAACAACAATAATAATGTGGCAAACATCACACCTATGATCAAAAACAGTGCCCTGGGAAGATTTCTAATGATTTCCCTGATCACGAATTTCCGCCGGAACGGCAGCTTCTTCATTTTAAACAACCGCTCCAGCCTGCTCACTTTGACTTTTCGTTCCCCACCTTTTATCAAACTCACCGGCGGGATTTTCAAGACACGGTGAACCAGGTAATAGGTGAACGGGATGAACAGCACCAGCGGCAGAAAAATACTCACAAGTAAATACCCCACATGCAGTTTCACATCCAGTACGGGCAGATTATAATAAGCTGCAAAAGTGGATAGCAAGGGATGCAGGAATACCCATCCAAGGATCGTACCGACCACACTTCCTGTGGTGGCGAGAACTCCGGCGTAAGAAAGATAGTGACGGATAATTTCCCTTTTCCTGTAGCCGAGGGCATACAATGTACCGATCTGTACATATTCCTTCTTCATTAAGCGCCACAATAATATAAGAATGATCACCATACTAATGAATAAAATGCCTATCGGAAGAAATTGTCCCATCTTTTTGACACCGGCAATATCCCCTTTGATGAAGGAAATACGATTATTATCTTTTTTATCCGTCCATTTAATGATCTGATTCGTTTGATTGATCTGCTTTTTCAGTTCTTCCGGGGAAGCATCCGATAGACGGACACTATAGTAAATCCGGTGATTTTCCCACTGGGATAAAACAGATGGTTTCACGACGGCGACACCGAATGCATCCGGATTTTTCAGGAAGCCTGCTTCATCCTTTAATGGATAGATGTAATCCGGAATCGCCATATAGCCTGTAACATGGAACGTTTCCCCTCCCAGTTCAACCTCGTGTCCAATCGTCACATCATGGGCTTTGGCGAAACCTTTATCCACTAATATATCACGGTCCGAAGATAGATTTCCCCCTTCCACTACAGTAGAAAGATTGACGTCATCCGTCTCATCCAACAATCTGAGAGTCGAATCTTTACTATATGGAAGATCGATTGCAATCCTTTGCTCGATTTCTGCGCCACTTTCCTTTTCAATTTCTTCGATGTCATTCAAAGGCTGTTGTGTCATGAACTGAGCATCTTCTACTTTATTCTCGTTAAAAAAAATCTGTAGATTATCAATGAGATTTGCTCCGGCTGCTGTGAATGCGTAAAATACGATGGAGCTGATGACAATCAGAAACCACGCTGAAAAGAACTGCGCCTTTTTTTCCATTATGGTCCGAAAAAGCTTTTTCCGAAGAGGCATCACCACTCAACCCCTTCAGCGGAGGTTTGATGTTCATTGACAAAGTCGGATTCTACCTTTCCATCTTTCAGTGTGATGACCCGGTTCGCCATGCTTTTGATTGCTTGGTTGTGGGTGATGATAAGGACTGTCGTGTTAAATTCTTTATTCACTTTCTCGATCAACTGCAGAATTTCTTTCGATGTGCCTGAATCCAATGCCCCTGTCGGTTCGTCACATAATAATAGTTTCGGAGCCTTCACGACGGCACGGGCAATCGAGACCCGCTGCTGTTGCCCACCGCTTAGTTCACGAGGGAAGCGATCCTCCATCCCCGACAACCCCACGGCATGGATCACCTCCGGAATAGACATTGCCTCCCGACTGATATTCGCCGTCAATTCGATATTTTCATAAACCGTTAAATTTGGGATCAAATTATACATTTGAAAGACAAAGCCAACGTCTTCCCTTCTATAATCCACAAGGTCTCGATCACTCAATCGGCCAATATCTTTCTTATTGACCTCAATGCTCCCGGAATCAATTGCATCAATGCCTCCAATGGCATTCAACAACGTGGACTTCCCGGAACCCGATGGACCGAGGATGACGACTATCTCACCCTCCTTCACCTCTACATGAATATCCGTCAGTGCCTGAAAGGTCGTTTGGCCGCTTTGATACGTTTTATGAACTCCATTGATGCTCAAGACGCTCATGTTCATTCCTTCTTTCCCGGTTTCATTTTTCCTTCAAATAAAAATCGTATGTGCCTCGCCAACTGTTCCTTATAAGCTTCATGATCCATTTCTTCGTTATACATATAGAACATCGTATCGGACATGGCTGCACTATAGATGGCGTAAGCCGCTTCTTCTGGATCAACATTGACGGCAAAACAATCTGAATGGCTTTCGATCAAATACATGATCCACTTCATCATCTCTTCATCAATACCGAATAACCCCTGTCTCAACCGGATGCTCTCTTCCACCTCTCCCGTCATCACGTGAAACAGCTCGCACCAAAATGCTTTCGGATAATGCTGAAAAAATTCTGCAAATCCCAGCATTGCCCCAATCACACTTGCTACCAGATCTTCACTCTCTTCTGAGGAAAACGGATCTTGAAGCCCTTCTTTCATCCCCTCCGCTTCTTCAGTGAAGATACGCAGCAGCAAGGCTCCCTTAGAAGGAAAATAATTGTAGATGGTCCCGGTCCCCACACCTGCATCCTTCGCAATTTCAGCCATGGAAGCTGTTTCGAATCCCTTTTGAGAGAAAATGTTCTTCGCTGATTCCATGATGTTCAGCTGCGTTTGCCGTTTCTTATCTTCACGTAGTCCTGCCATAATCATTGCTCCTTTGATTATCAAAAATATGAACGCGTTCATTTATGAATACATTCATATTTTAACTGGAAGAATATTGATTGTCAAATAAGACCTGTCCACCATCAACGTTTATTAATGAACGTTGATGGTGGACAGGCCCGCTTTCATATTTCTAAATGTGACTTTAAAACCGCTCTCTTAAGCTCTCTCGCTGCTTCTGTGATGTTTTCGGCACCTGATATTGCTGAGATCACCGAGATTCCGTCCGCACCAGCATCAATGATTTCTTTGGCATTCATTGAACTGATGCCTCCAATCCCCACAATCGGAGTAGGGATATCGTTCATTCGAAAGCTTTTGATGATGTCCAAGCCGTGAATTTTGACCGTATCGTCTTTTGAAATGGTGGGATAAATGGGGCCAAGTCCTAAGTAATCCGCCCCATCGGCAATAGCCTGCTGCGCTTCGGCAAGTGTATGAGTGGAAACCCCAAGCCATTTGTCACCGATTTTCCCCCGTACGATACTTGCCCTTTCGTCTTCCTGACCGATATGAATGCCATCAGCATCGATGGCTAAAGCCAATTCCACATCGTCATTTACGATAAAAGGGATCCCGGCGTTCTTGCATACCTTCTGAAGTTTTTCAGCAAGTCTCACCTTTTCCTGTCCTTCTAAGGCACCGAGCCCTTTTTCCCGGAATTGAAAGAGGGTTATGCCACCTTCTATTGCCTGTTCTAACACATAAACCGGATCCTTCATGCAGTTTGTGCTTCCCATAATAAAATAAAGAGTAAGAGAATCCTTTAATTGCTCCCGCTTATCTATCATTTACGTTCACCTGATGCCTTCTTATTATAAGCCCAATGATTCGTCGGGCCATGACCATTCCCAATTCCAAGCGGGTCTTCAATGGCTGCCCGGATAAACCCTTTCCCCGTCTTGACCGCTTCCTTGATGTCCATTCCTTGAGATAATTGAGCAGTAATCGCAGCCGAGAAGGTGCATCCAGTTCCATGCGTATGAGGTGTCTCGATTCTGGGTGAGACCATTTCCACAAATTCCTCCCCATCATAAAAGAGGTCGATTACCTGCTCGCCATCGGCATGTCCGCCTTTTATAACGACTGATCCGGCACCCATATCAATCAGGATCTTTGAGGCGCCTTTTCGATCGTCCAATGTTTCAATCTTTATTCCGGTGATGATTTCTGCTTCAGGTAAATTGGGTGTAATGACAGCAGAAAGAGGGATTAATTGTTCCTTTAACGCACGAACGGCTTCATTTTGTAAAAGCTTGGCTCCGCCTTTTGCAATCATGACAGGATCCACCACAAGATTCGTCCAGCCATAATGACGGATTCGTTCACTTACTGCCTCAATGACTTCTCCGGAATGCAGCATGCCTGTTTTTAACGCATGAGGCCCCAGGTCCTGGCCAATAGAATCTAATTGCTGAACGATTCCTTCCATGGAAACTGGATACACGCCTTGAACGCCTGATGTGTTTTGAGCGGTTACGGCAGTGATGACCGACATCCCATAGGAACCAAGCTCCTGGAATGTTTTTATATCTGCCTGAATGCCGGCTCCCCCGCCACTGTCTGAACCTGCTATCGTCAATGCTTTATATACAGACATGATTGTGCCACCCTTCCTCTTTAGATTCTCTCTACTTTTCCAAGTGCAACATCTTCTTCACAAATGGAAGAAAGTTGATCGATGAATTCAATTTGAAAACTTCCCGGACCCCTTTCAGATGCCACACCGGCTGCTTTTTCTGCTGCTATTCCATATACAGCAACTGCCGTTACAGCAGCTTTTAATAGATCTTTTTCAATGGCTGCAAAGGCACCGATGACCGAAGATAATAAACAGCCCGTCCCCGTGACCTTCGTTAAAATGGGATGACCATTCGCCACTGAATAGGTTCCTTGCGGGTTTGAGATGATATCGGTTTTCCCTGTTATGACAATGGTACAATCCAATTGCGCTGCCGCCCTTTGGGCTAATTCCAACGTGTCTCCCCCATTCGAACCGGCGTCAACACCTTTGATCGCCCATTGTTCTCCTGCAATATGAGCCACTTCCGCTGCGTTCCCTCTTAAGATGGAGACGTTTACTTCATTCAGGATTTCCCTTGCCATTTCCGTGCGGAAGAAAGTCGCCCCTGCTCCAACCGGATCCAATACAACAGGTATCCCTTTTTCATTGGCCGCTTTTCCAGCGATGATCATGCTATCGATGATGTCTCTTGATAGGGTTCCAATGTTAAGGACAAGGGACCCGGCCAACTTAGCCATATCCCCTACTTCTTCTTTCGCATAGGCCATCACCGGGGATGCCCCGATAGCCAGCAAGCCGTTGGCCGTAAAATTCGTGACCACTACGTTCGTTATATTATGTACTAATGGATTTTCTTCTCGTACTTTCTGAACTAAGTCATACATTCTCATATTCCCCCTGACAGGACCTGTCCTTGATATGCTACCACTATAACATATCGGGAACAGAGAGCCATGTTCCAAAAACGAAAACTTGCTTCCCTTAAAAATACCCATTTTATCAGCGCAATGCCTGATAAAATGGGCTTAACCTCTTACATTCCATATTCCTTCCGATACTCATCATGCTTCGGCTGGAACAGTTCTTCATGTGATGGTCTCACATCCGAGAAATGATCCACATTGTAATGGCCCCTCAAAGCAACATTATGATGGGCAATGATTTGTTCCGCCTTCAAGGCGCTAGAGTCCTTGGTGGAATGGCCGTCAGCCACCAGGGTGACATCGAATCCGCTCACCGTCGCATAACGGACAGCCGTATCGATACAGTATTCTGTCTGACATCCCGTAATCACGAGATGCCCTACTTCTTTTTCTTTTAAAAAAGAGAGTAACGGCGTACTGTAAAACGAGTTGGTAGCGAGCTTATCAAATACCTCTGCATGATCCGGAATCTCAAGGTCCCGATGTACCTGGAACCCTTCGCCGTTACCACCTGCGACGTCTTTGTCCCTGATGAAGACGATATGTGCGTCCGCTTCCTTTGCCTTGGTGACCACTTTGTTGATGGTCTCGATCAGTTTTTCTTTTTGAAAGACCGCCTGTTCCTTTTCGTTTCCTTCCACTAAATCCTGTTGTACATCAATGACAAGTAATGCCTGCTTCACATATAAAACCCCTTTACGATTTTAGTCCTCTTTTAAATGGATGTCGTTCGGTACTCATTTTCATCATGAACCGCCCCCTTTATAGTCTATATGTGTATAGTTCGGCTTCTCCCCCGTACAATCCTTTAACATAGCAAAAAAGCCCGGGATCACATAGGACCCCGAGCTTTATCACATGTATATCAAGGGATGAGGACGATCTTCCCCAGTTTTCCTGAATGTTTAAAATAGATTTGTGCTTCACCCGCTTGTTCCAGTGGGAACGTCCGATCAATGACCGGCTTGATTTTCCCTTCAGAAATCGCATCGAGCATCCGTTTGAACTCTTCCCTTGTCCCCAGGACCGATCCATAGAACGTGATGTGTTTTAAATAAAGGGTCCTGAAATCAAGTTGTGTTTTCTGACCACCGGCGGATCCGGATATACAGAATTTGCCGCCTTTTTTTAAGACTTCAAGGGAGGTTTCGAACAGTGCATCCCCTACTACATCCAACACGGAATCGACTTGGCCTCCATTTACTTCAACGATATCCTCGGCAAGCTTTGGCGACTTATAGGACAGAACGTGTGTGGCACCGAGCTCTTTCATCTTTTCCTCTAAAGCCATGTCTCCCACTATGCCAATGACCTTTGATCCGAAAACCCTGGATGCAATTTGAACATTCAATGATCCCACACCGCCGTTGGCACCGGTGACGACGATCGTTTCCGAAGGCTGCGCCTGTATCTGTTCCACCATATGCCATGCCGTCAAACCGCTGACGGAAAACACGGCACTTTCTTCATACGTGGAGAGAGGCATGTCATAACACAGTTCTGCCGGCCAGACGACGTATTCAGCATAGCCGCCGTCATACTCGGAGCCGATGAAGGACATATCGTCTGATATATGTTCGCTGCCTTCCGTTCCGCTTGAAGTGAATGGGAACAGTACAACATCTTTGCCCAACATGGTTTCTGCGACATCCCCACCCACTTCTACCACTTCACCTGTGATATCCGAACCGGGAACCCTTGGAAACTGGACACCTTCAGGACGCCACCCAGACTTCTCTTCCGTCCCATATGCGCCTTCTCTCATCCAGATTTCAGTGTTATTAATGGCACACGCCTTTACTTTGACAAGGACTTCCCCCTTTTGAGGGGTGGGGGCCGGAATCTCCGCGACTTCAAGCTTGTCGACATCTCCATATTCTGTAACTTGAACGGCCCTCATGAACGTTCCACCTTTCCATTTTGGTTCTTGTGTTACAGTAAAACAGCTTCTTTACGTCCCACAATAGGTACGATACGGACGGTTTGACGGACTTGGAAGTGTGCAATACTCTTCCTGATCTGTAGAGTAAGCGTACGGATCTTTCAGAACCGCAAGCAAGTCATTCATGACAGTGAAATCATCCTCTTCGACTGCTGCCTTGAGCGCTTCTTCGACCCTGTGGTTGCGCGGGATGACCGACGGATTGCTCTTGCGCATTCGCTGTCGGGAAGCTTCCATCGTCTCGTCCTGTCTCCCTAATCTTTCCTTCCATCGTTCTTTCCAAACCGCATAATCAGGAGTCTTAAAGAAGTCTGTTTCTTCACTCCCCAATGTCAGGTTCCGGAAGGTATTCGTAAAGTCTGCCTGATATTTATTCATCAGTTCCAACAGATCTTCAGCAAGGGAACGATCTCCTTCTTCACTATTGAATAATCCCAGTTTCTCCCTTATTCCGCTCAGCCAATGACCCTCGTACAACTCAGGGAATTCCAGTATTGCATCCTGTGCAAGTTTCAAGGATTCTTCCTGTTCCTCATGAAGCATCGGTAGCAGGCTTTCGGCAAAGCGGGCGAGATTCCATCCAGCAATCGGCGGTTGATTCCCATATGCATACCTTCCTTGTGCATCGATGGAACTGAAGACCGTTTTCGGGTCATACGTATCCATGAAGGCACATGGCCCGTAATCAATCGTTTCCCCGCTGATCGTCATATTATCTGTGTTCATGACACCGTGGATGAAACCGACCATTTGCCACTTTGCGATAAGGGCAGCCTGTCGTTTGATGACTTCCTTCAGTAGGAAAAGGTAGCGGTTGGGAGCATCCATGCCCTCTGGATAGTGACGCTCCAGTGCATAATCTGCAAGGGCCCGGAGATCATCCACTTCCCCGAATCTTGAAGCAAACTGGAACGTCCCGACACGGAGATGACTGGCCGCCACCCTTGTCAGGATTGCACCCTTTTGTTCAGTTTCCCGGTAAATCGGCTCACCCGTTGTCACCACTGCCAAACTCCTGGTCGTAGGAATCCCAAGTCCGTACATGGCTTCACTGATGATGTGCTCCCGGAGCATGGGACCGAGTCCCGCACGACCGTCCCCTCCACGGGAATAAGGGGTTCTTCCTCCCCCTTTAAGCTGAATATCGAATCGTTTTCCCTCCGGCGTGATCTGCTCGCCAATCAGGACAGCCCGTCCATCACCCAGCATATTGAAATGACCGAACTGATGGCCCGCATAGGCTTGGGCAAGGGGCTCGGCTCCTTCAGGGATTTCATTGCCCGACAGGACATCCGCTTCCAGTTTTTCGGCATCGAGCCCCAGGGACTCAGCAACCTCCTTATTTAGAACCACCAGCTTTGGGTCACGCACCGGTTCTGGAACCTGAAGGGTGAAAAATGTTCCAGGAAGGCTTCTATAACTGTTTTCGAGATTCCAACCTGCTTTCTTTTCCATCATCGTCCTCTCCTCCTTTTCAATAAATAAACAAAAAACCATAGACATGTTCTATGGTTTTTTGGGGAAGTTCCTTTTATCTCCCCCTCATTATACCTTTCTTTCTCCCTAATGTCCTTTATGGCCTCTGCGGAAAACACCCCAATACGAAAGGTAAATCACAAGGATCAATCCCAACGAGATGAATAACCCAATCTGTTGATTCGCGTGGACCATGGCACCTGAGATTGCCAGTAGGATCAAAGCGATCCCGAGGTAAGAGGTAAAGGGATATCCAACCATCTTAAACTTTCCATTCCCTGCATCATAGGAAGGATGGAGCTTAATATGGGATACCAGGATGATTCCCCAGTTCAGGATCAACATGACTCCGGCTGCAGTGGTGATGTATTCATACACTTCATTGGGGAGAAGAAAGGAAAATAGAATCGATATACCTAGCCCGACCGCTGTGATCATCAAGGATTTCACTGCCACACCCCGATTATTTTTTTCAGCGAATCCTTTCGGCGCATCTCCATCGACAGCCAGGGATATCATCACATTCGTAATGGAGAATAAGGCCCCGACCATCGTCGAAAAGGCCGCACTGATGATGATGATATTGAAAATTGAATCCAGGAACGGGATGTGATACGCCGAGAGCGCCGTTACAAACGGGCTTTCTGACTCATTGATCTTGGTCCAGGACACCATGCTCATGACAAAGAACAAGGAAAGGACATACACCGTCACCAGGGAAAATAGCGTGCCCTTCCCCGCTTTCGGGACATCTTTCTTGTCACGCAGTTCATTCGAGGCGATACCGAGAACAGCAATGCCCCCAAATGAAAAAAAGACGAAGATCAAAGCCGCCCATGTCCCCTTGATACCCATTGGCATAAAAGGGGAAATGCCGGCATTTTTAGCAGATTGAAGCTCGGATGGCGTAATGATATGAAAAAAAAGCAAGGCACCGAAAATGATGAATATAAGCAAGGTCGACAATTTGATCACGGCAAATACCGATTCGATCTTCCCGAAATTACTTGCACCCAGTAGATTGATGCCAAAACCCAGGACCGCATATAGAATGGAGAAAATCCATAATGGGACGTGGGGAAACCAAAACTGGGTGAACGTCGATAACGCCACAATTTCACTGGACATAATCAAGATACCCGATAGCCAGTACATCCACCCTGAGACAAACCCGAATGAATGTCCGAATGCCTTCTTCGCATAAATCCTGAACGTCCCCTTTTGAGGATCATTCGTGATCATTTCCGCCAGGGCACTAAATACGAAATAAGCCGTCACTCCTGCGATAATATAGTCGATAAGAATGGACGGGCCGGCCGTCTTGATGGATAAACCTGTCCCCAGAAAGAACCCTGCCCCGATGACGGATCCGATCCCTATCAGGGACAACTGCCACCAGCTAAGTTTGGTCCCTTCCCTTTTCTCCTGCTTCTTCTGTTGGTGGTGGGCTACCGTCTGGGTCAATAAATGCTCGTCTTTCATTCAACCATCCCCTCCTGTCTATGTATATCCATAGGTTTTTCATCAGATGTGATTACTATACAAGCGGATAACACCCGTCGGATTAATAAAATTGTAAAAATTTAAATTATTTTGAAATTATTGTAATAAAACGTTATAATTGGCCTAAAAGATAATGGGGGGCGTTTCTACTGAAAAGATTCCATGTCGTCGGTCTACCCTTTCAGTTCTTGCTTACATGCATCGGTCTATTCCTTTTCAGCGGTGCAGGTTCCTTGCTTGCATACGATACTGAATTAGTCATCATGCTTGGGAAGTATCTTCAAACCCTTCAGGAGATCGGACGTGAAATGCTTCATCCAACTTCTCTCATGTTCAAAGTCGGGGAACCGATGGATTATAAAAGCTATCCGCTTTATCCGCTATTTTTTCAATTGTTCGGTTATTCATTCTCCCTTTTAATTATGGCATTCTTTCTGGCCGCCATCACATCTTCCCTTGTGAGCTACTTGTTTATGTTTCTGCCAAAGAAGGTGTATCGTATCTGCTTCCGTTTACTCGACTCACTGGACTCCCTACCGGACGTCATGATCATCGTGATCATCCAGCTGTTTATCGTCTGGTTTTTCAAGAAAACGGATATTTTGCTTTTTGACATATATACCTTAGGCGATGAAAAGATTTATCTGCTTCCGATTATTTGTCTTGCCATCATGCCGATTTCGTTTTTAACAAAGCATTTCTTATTTCAGCTTCGTGAAGAAGAAGGAAAGCCTTACGTAGAGTACTCATATTCTAAGGGGTTCTCAAAAGCCTATACGGTATGGGTTCATTTATTTCGAAATGTGTGGCTTCACTTTTATTTTCATATTAAACCGATTTTTCTTTTAATGCTTTCCAATCTGTTGATCATCGAAATCCTTTTTAATATCAACGGATTTATGAATGTACTTCTCGATGTTTCAAGGAATACGCCAAGTGCGTTTTTCGTCGGGATGCTGATGATTTACATACCGTTTTTTCTTATTTTTACTTTGGGTGCCGTTTTTCTAAAGAAATGGTTAGCGGGAGAGGAGGTCAGTTCATGAGAGTGTTTAAATCACCACGATTCTGGCTGCCTTTAGGCTTTCTTTTGATTCTGATCTCAGCAAGTTTCATCGTGCC
Organism: Bacillus sp. es.034; assembly: GCF_002563655.1. Classification (GTDB taxonomy): domain Bacteria; phylum Bacillota; class Bacilli; order Bacillales; family Bacillaceae_B; genus Rossellomorea. Next base: position 4,213,425 of record NZ_PDIY01000001.1, read on the forward strand.
ATCCGTCTATCCGGAGCTACTGGAACCGGGACCCCCTTATTTAAAGGATGAGGCAGGGAAGATCATCGCGGATCCCCCTTATACGATGGAGGAAATGAAGCCGCTGGGAAGTGACAAACTCGGAAGGAATTTATTCTATTTACTATTGTCCGGTGCGAAGTATACCTTGCTGTCAGCTATGATCATCGCACTCCTCCGCATGGCCGGTGGGTTTGCGTTTGGGATGGTGTATGCTTTTCTCCCTAATTGGGCCAGGCAGATGATTAAGGGAATAGGTGATACATTCAACTTCATCCCCCTTGCGATCATTGCTTTCGTTCTTCTCACTCCCCTGCAGCTTGCCTTTGAAGCGGAGGCAATGTTTTCGTTCCGGTTTCTGGTCATTGAAGTTTTCGTAATCGCCATCATCGTGATCCCTTCTCTCGGCTTGTATATTGGGGAAGAAATGAAGGAGTATTTAAAGAATGATTTCGTTAGTGTATCGAGACAAATCGGGGCATCGAAATACTATATAATCAAACGGCATCTGCGTCCACAATTCAGTCGTCATGCCCTTGTCATGTTTTCAGAGCAAATATCACAAACCTTATACCTTCTCATTCAACTTGGGGTTCTGCATATCTGTTTGGGAGGGTTGAAAATAGCAGAGTTCGGGATCATGGAGCACATACCTGAATACTTCTCTTATACAAATGAATGGGCAGCGACGATGAGCATCAATATTCAAATGGTGTTTCTTCATACGTGGCTGGTGCTGACACCACTAGTATTTTTTGCGACAGCCATCTTTTGCATCAATGAAGTGACCAGATTCTTAAAAGAGGTTCTCCTTGAAGATAACCACCCTGTCGGAGAAGCGAAGCCCCATTCCAAACAGACGCCGCCTTCATCCATGTTTGATGACCCATTCACGTTTACAAACCGCTCTAGGGAGGAGTTCCATTGAGAAATCAACTACTATTGATCCTTTTTGCCATTCTCATCGTACTGACCGGATGCAGGGTTGAAATGGCAACGGAACTTTCTCCAAAACCAAAAGCGCCGTCCGGGGTGAGGATTGAAATGAGCGGCACCGTCTCCCTTCAAGGGAAAGAACTAATCGTTGAAGGCAAATCCAACCTTCCAGAGGACAGCATCATATTTGCCGGCCTCAAAGATTATGGTGAAATGGAATCCTACGCCAGGGTCATCAACTGGCAGGGGGAAGAAACGGATGAATATGTCACGGAAAGCACCGGGGTAGTGGACGATAAAGGGAACTTCCAAATCAAAGTGGACCGGGTCAATCCGGAATCCCGCTACAAGCTGGAAGTCCTCTTTAACCCCGCCATCCAAAAATCCAAGATTCAGGAAATCTACGGCTATTGGGGAGAGGACATCGCCCGGAACATCGGCTACCTCGATTTCGAGTATAATGGCAACACGCTATCCGGGATGATCAAAGTCGCCCCAATCGTCAGTATCACAGACCCAAAAGGGGACGGTGCCAAATGGAACCTCACCAACATCCCGAACAAATCCAGGTCACTAAAGTGAGGAATGAGGGACGGACCTCTATACTGACTGGAATTCTTGGTTGAAGCTTCAATGGGAGGTCCGTCCCTCTTGGCATTAAAAAATCCCTGACGCTGAGTTTGGCGTCAGGGATTTCTCCGAAGGTATCGGCTTGATTCTTATTATGAATTCAATGTCAGTGTCGCGACACATTCCACATGCACCGTATGAGGGAACAGGTCGACAGGTTGAACGGCATCAAGGGTGTAGCCGAATGGCTCAAGTTCCTTAATATCCGTTGCGAACGTATCCGGATTGCATGAAACGTACACAATGCGCTCCGGTTTCGCGCGACCGATCCTTCTCATCACTTTCCCGCCGGCACCGGAACGCGGCGGATCAAGCATCAACAGCTGCGGATGACCGAACGTTTCGAGCATCTGGTCGATTCCTTTCCGTGCATCTTTTGCAAGGAAGGTAGTGTTCGAGATCCCGTTATCATCTGCATTCCGTTTCGCCGATTCAATGGAGCTTTCCACGATTTCAATCCCGGCAAGCTCCCCTACTTTGCTTGCAAATGGAAGAGAGAATGTCCCTACTCCACAGAAAAGATCGATCATCTTCTCCGTTTTCTTCGGCTGACTCATCTCTACCGCCAGGTCCACAAGCTTCTGGGCCTGTGTCGGATTCGTCTGGAAGAACGTATCGAACCAGAGGCGGAAACGGTAGCCGTCCATTTCGTCATAGATGAAATCACGACCCGAGAGCAGGTGGATCTCCTCTGCCTGGGTACGGTCTGCCCATGCCGTGTTTTCTAGCCACAATAAGCTCTTTACGTGAGGGAATTTCTCACCGACACGTTTCTTTAAATCGGCAACGGCTTCTGAATGTGCTTCAGGTGCCTCGGTTGCAAACAAGGCAAGCATCAATTCACCTGTCGCAAACGATTGGCGGACCATTAAATGACGTAATAGCCCTTCATGCTTATCCTTATCATACCCTTCCAAGCCGTGATCCTTCACCCAATCAGCGACTTCCATGGTCGCTTCCACCATTTCTTCACTTGCAATCAGGCAGGTTTCAAGTGAAATGATCTTTCGGAAATTCCCCTGCTCATGTAAACCAAGTGCTCCCTCCGGTGAGAAGGTAAGCTCCATCTTATTGCGATAACGCCAAGGGTTGTCCATTCCCATCGTGTCACGGACAAGTCCGGGATCAAACCCCTGCCCATTCAGAGCTTCTTTCACGTGATCGGTCTTGTGCTTCAGCTGGCCCTCATAGTCCCAATGCTGCCACACACAACCGCCGCAGCGATCAAAATGTGGACAAGGTGGTTCGATGCGTTCCGGGTTCGCCTCCAGGATTTCATCAGCCATTGCCTTACGTCTCCTGCGGTCCGGCTGATCGACCGTCACCTTCACCTTTTCCCCGATCAGGGTCTGAGGGATTGTGAGTCGCAGCTTCTTCGGATTCCCAAGCTCATTCTCACGCCAGATCACAGCCTGTCCCGACCCTTTTTGATCTAATTCTTCTATAGTGGCAACCATTGTTTCTGGTTTGATATTCGACAATTTTTACGTCCTCCTTCAAATTGCTCTCTAACTCTATACTTTATTAAAAATGGAGGCGGAATGCAACAGGGATATAGGGTGCAAACAACACAAAGAAGGAGCCTTAAATGCAAGGCTCCTCTTGATAGGAACAGACTAATAGGCTTTGTAACGTCCAAATTCTCCTGTGACATAAGCTCTTCTTCCATTGTAGACGACTTCCCAATAGCCTGAACTGCTGTTTTTCCCTATGAGGGATCCCGTGACGGGAAGGGTACGTCCTTTTCTGATGGTACCCAGATCTTTTGAAGTCAAGCGATCCGGACGATCTTGTATGATGGCCGCATTGGCGACTCCTATGATGGTAATTTCCCCAATGGCAATCGGCCCTCCTGTTGCAGGCGGCGGTGAGGCTTGTCCCCCCTGCTGACCGCTTCCTTCCACCTTCACATATTTCGGTGATGCGGTCACATAAAACACATAGCCCCTGGAGTTCATGACTTCATACATATCCACACCTTCCACCTTCAGCTTACGGACGATCGTCGGAAACCCATACCCGTACTTCAATATTCCTGCACGGTAGGTATCATCGAAGGTCGGCCGGCTGTAGAAGTCAAGACCTTCTGCTCCTTTATAAATACTCTCAACGCGTTTGCCGACAACTTTTCCGCTGCTTGTCCCACCGGAAACAGGAGGTGATCCGACGTTCCTACCGTTACCTGCAGCCACATAAGACACCCCGAAGAAATCACACACTCCCAGTGCCTGCTCCCTTGCCGTTTCACGCTGAAAATCCTCATTGATCATGAGCAGCGCTTCCCTCTCATTATCCATGAACCCATTCTCGACAAGTACTGCCGGACCATCGAACTCCCTCGTCATATGAAGATTCTGCTCAATGATACCCCGGTACACCTGCTTCGTCCCCTGTTTCAAGTACTTCGCGATATTTTCAGCAAGTCTTCTATCCTTTGCATCATTATAATATACATGAAGCGAATGCCCTTCTGCATCCTTCCCCTGGCCATCAAACTTCCCATCGAAGGCATTGTAGTGGTTGGAAACCAGTGCATCTGCCCCCATGGAATTCGCGGCATCGGTTCTCGCCTGAAGCGGAGTATCTGCATCCGTCGGAGCTGTTAACAGCGTCCGGAATCCGCATCTCTCCAATTCTAATTTTAAAAACAAGGTCATTTTCTCATTGAACTCGTTTTCCCGGATCTTCCTTCCGATAGACGGAATATAAGGCGTCCGTTTACCAGCTGTCCCAAGACCATGACCATCATCCAATGCTATTAAATAATCACTAGATTTCACCATATTTTGCATCCTCCTTTACTAGTAAAATATTCATAGCTTGGACAAATGGTCACGGCGAGGGAAAAGGATAGAATCATTTCATAGAGGCCCCTAAAAAAACATAAGAAAGGTGCCTGCCCCCACTAACGGAGACAGGCACCTTAATATCTATTATTTCGCCTGCAAACGGCTGATCCGCTCATCCAAATCCGGGTGAGTCGAGAACATCGCCGATTTACGTCGTCCATTGATTTTCAACGTAGAAATCGCAGTGTCGTCTTCCCCCTTCATGCGGCTTGAGTAAACTTTCAGCATTTGAAGGGCATGAACCATCTTATCTTTACCGGCAAGATCCGCCCCACCTCTGTCAGCATGATACTCACGATGGCGTGAATAAGCGAAGACAACGAGACTTCCCAAGATCGAGAAGACGATCTGGAATACGATCACGGCAATGAAATGCACGATCGGTGCCATTTCTTCCCTTGCAAATCGGGACGCAATCCATGCGGCGATCCGTGCCAGGAAGACAACGAATGTATTGACCACACCTTGAAGCAGGGTCATTGTCACCATATCCCCGTTCGCTACGTGGGCCACTTCATGGGCAATGACACCTTCAACCGCATCATCATCCATTTCACGAAGGAGTCCAGTCGAAACGGCAACCAGTGAGCGTTTCTTCGAAGGACCTGTTGCAAATGCATTCACTTCGGGAGAGTGATAGATTCCCACTTCCGGCATGTGTGTGAGCCCTGCCGCTCTTGATAAACGGTGGACTTTCTCGACCACTGCACGTTCCTCAGATGATAAAGCGCCATCCGGATTCAATACCTGGACCCCCATCATCCTCTTTGCCATCCAGCGTGACATCGCTAAAGAAATGAATGAACCGGAAAAACCGATGATTGCACTGAATACGAGCAGTGCCCCTAAATCTAATCCGCCTGAAGCTGTGATGTAATTCCCCGCTCCTGTGACGGAAAAAATGATACTAATCGTCAGTAGTACTAAAACGTTCGTTAACAGGAAATAAAATATTCGTTTCCCCATCTTTTATCTCACTCCTATTTCAAGTTCAAATGAACCTGTGTCTGATTCCATTATAAATCCTTTATGTGTAAAATACAAGCAAAAGGTGAAATTGACGAGACTTCACCTAACCAGTAGTATAGAAGAAGATATCTGCTAAAGAGACGGGGTAATCACGATGGAAACGTTTAAACTGACACGCAAGAATATGGCCGACCTGCTGCTCTCTCTGAACGGCACTGCCAGCAGGATTCCACATAGGGTCATTGGGGAAATTTGGTCGGACCCCATTCAAGAAAGCGAGCGTCCACCCATCATCCAAAAAATCCTTAAACCAGCCAAAGGCGACATCGGCTTTTCCCTCAAAGAGATCGTCTCCCTGGGAAACCTGATCGAATTCACCAATTTCCCCCAAAGCACCGTCCAGAACTGGGTGAAACGGGATGTAAGAGGGCTGATCGGTTCCCCACAACTCGGTAAAAAATACACCACCGAACAGGCTGCCATGTTATTCATCGTCGAAGACCTGAAAGCGACACTTGATTTCGAATCGATTCGTAAGATCCTGACTCTTGTTTTCAATAATATTGAGGACCGAACCGATGACATCATTAATCCCACGGATCTTTATCTTGCCTACTCATCCATTTTCGATCAGATCCACCACCAATCCCTCCCTTCCATCAAAACGGCGGATGGTTCAGTGAACGAGCATATTGATGGATTCATCAAGGATGAGTGCCGCGCAATGCTGGCAACGTTTGAAGGGATTGCGGAGGAAAACCTCACCAAAGTCCTTAACGTCATGATTGTATCCGTATTGACGGTCCAGGCCGGATTTTATCAGGATGTAACGAAGAGATATGTCATGGATGCCTTATCTTAACAAAAAATGCCTGACCCTTTCGACCGGGGGCAGGCATTTTCATGATCATTCCGCTGCTTCAGTGGCTTTCAAGTGCTGCACATGGGTAGTGAACCAGGCGATTCCCCCGGCCACGGCCAAATAGGCAAACAGGATCCAAAGCTGGTGTGTCAGCTGAGTGAAGTCCCCTAGGGTGATGACTTCCTGGAAGCTGCTTAATGAATGCGCCATCGGTAAGTTCTCCCCAATGATGCGCAAAATCGGTGTATTCAAGTCTCTTGGGAATGTCCCTCCGCAAGTCGCCAGCTGCAGGACAAGGAAGGTGACGGCAAGAAACTTCCCGACGAAACCGAACACGGTGATCAGCATGAAGATAAACGTCATGAACGTAAAGGAAACGATGACACTAGATAGGATAAACAGTGATATATTCACGACCTCTAAATGGAATCCAAACAAAAGGACCCCGTCGACAATCAGTGCCTGAATGGCCCCGATGAAAAACACCAATCCCAACTTATTGATGAAATGGGTCGTTCCATTTACCCGAAGATCATTGCGTCTAGCAAGTGGCAGGATATTTGCTGCCATGATTCCTCCGACGTATAACGCCAACGACAAGAAATAGGGAGCAATCCCTGTTCCGTAGTTCGGAACCTTTGACACATTGGATTTCACAAGATGGACAGGATCCGAGAACATGGACGATAACTCATCCGTCGAATGAACGGCTGACGTTTTTTTTGCAGCATCGGTGAGTTTCGTTGATAACTCTCCTGATCCCGCTTCCAGGTTTGTCAATCCTTCATTCAAAGCACCGACTCCTGAAGAAAGCTTGTCAGTTCCATTGGTTAAACGGTCGATTCCTGCAGTCAGGTTGGTGAAGCCCTTGTTCCAATCGGCAAATCCGGAAGAAAGCGTGGATGTACCGGACGCTAATTCAGAAGCTCCGTTGGATGCATGATTCAGTTTGTCTGCCAATTGGGAAAACCCTGCATGCAGATTACTTTGTCCACCGGCAAGCTGCTCTGATTGTTGATGAATTTTCACTTGTTCATTTTCAAGCTCCGAGGTGGATGCTGACACTTTTTCCGCCTGTGATTGAATCGTTGCGAATTCCGGATCATTTTTCACCTCGGGATGTGATTCCTGATAGGCTTGAAGCTCATTTTTCAGCTCTTCTGCCTCTTTTCTCGCTTCCGTTTGCTGTTGTGTAAGCCTATTCTCTGCCCCTGCAAGCTGCTTCGTGTGACTCGCAAGCTGTTCGGTGCCATTATTCATTTTCTCTCCTGCTTGTGACAGGCTTTTCATCCCGCCGGCAAGCTGTGCTGAACTTGAATCGAGATGATGAAGGCCACTTTCAAAGGAACCTGCGCCGGCCGATAATTTTTTACTACCAGCTTGAAGATTGAGTGAACCTTCACCCAGTGAGTCGATTCCGCCTGCAACCTTGTTCATTCCCGCCTTCTCATCTAAAATTCCTTCATGCAGTTTGTTCGCTCCATCACTCGCTTTTGTTAATCCTTTCCCTAGTTCCTCAAACTTGGAAAACACTCCGTCTGCATAGGATTTGGAAATGGTATCAGACAGCTTGCTCTTCATTTTTTCCGTAGCACTCGAACTGATTTGAGAGGCGACGAAGTTTTTACCAGGGTTGTCCTTATACAGAAGTTCGGCAGGCTCGGGATGTTCATCCATCAAGGTGCTTACCTTTTCCGAGAAGTCTTTAGGGATGGTCACGACCATGTAGTACGTTCCTTCTTTAAGACCTTCTTTGGCTTCAGTAGAGGAAACGAACTTGAAATTCAGATCTTCTGACTTTTTCAGTTCCTTCACAAAATCCTTCCCCGCCTCTATCGGTTCATCCTCCATTACGCCTCCCTCGTCTTCATTGACGATGGCAACGGGTAATTGCTCAAGCTTTCCATATGGATTCCAGTAGCCTGACAGGAATAACCCCGAATAGATTAATGGAACTAAAAGAAGAAAGCCGAGGGCGATCCTTCTATGCTTATGGCTGACCATGGCTTTTAAATCTTGTAATAATAATGTGAATCCTTTCATAAATAAACTCCTTCTTATACTCATTTACATCCATTTATCATACGTGGATAAAATGATAATGTATAATACATAATTAGTTATACATATATAGCTTTCAGTCTATGAAAGGATGTGTTCTTATGGAACTACAACAGCTCCACTACTTTCAGACCGTTGCCCGTCTGGAACATATGACCAAGGCCGCAGAGGAACTGAGGATCGCCCAGCCCTCACTCAGCAAGACGATCGCCCGATTGGAGGAGGATCTCGGCGTCCCCTTATTCGAACGACAGCACCGACAGATAAAACTGAACCGGTTTGGAGAACTGTTTCTTAACCGGGTAGAGCGGATATTCATGGAAATCCATGAAGGAAAAAGAGAGATCCGGGAGGCGATGAATCTCGAGGAACATACCATCCGTATGGCCGTCACGATCCCGAGGGTGCTTCCGGATCTGGTCGGGTCGTTTTTGAAAGAAAATCCCCACGTCCGATTTCAGCAATTCGTCCACTCGATGTCTAAAATGAAGGAGCAGCTAAAGAATGGTGAAGTCGATTACTGCATCTCCTCCATTCCCCTTGATATAGATGAAGATATCGTATGGGAGCCGTTGATGACAGAGGAAATCTTCCTCATCGTCCCTCCTGGCCACTGGTTGGAAGACAGGGATGAAATCGATTTGATCGAGGTGAAGGATGAACCATTCATCAGCATGAACACAGGCTACGGGCTCAGGAACCTGACAGATGAGATTTGTTTACAGGCGGGGTTCTCACCCGTGATTTCCTTCGAAGGAGATGAACCGGGCGTCATTGGGGATCTCGTCAGGCAAGGTCTCGGCATCGCATTCATCCCCGCCATCTCATGGATGAACCGCCGGACACCCTTCCCCCACAAAATCCGGATCAAAAGCCCAACCTGCGTGCGCACCATCGGACTCGGCTGGTCCAAACGAAGGCACTTCACCCGGACCGCCAAAGAATTCCATCCCTTCATGATCAACTACTTCAATCATATTGGAAAGAAACTGAACCAACTATAAAGGGACGGACCTTCATTTTTGCAAATGAAGGTCCGTCCCTATTGGGTTTTGCCTTGAATTTAGAGGTCCGTCCCTCTCTTATCTCAATCCATAAGCCTTAATAATTTCCTGGCTGATTTTGTTCCCTTCATCATCCCAGGCACTGGCTTTCAATGATACATTCTTTGCATTTTTAGGATTGTTGATGACCGCTTTGAATGTATCACCATCACGATCAAACTTCACTTTCTTCCACGACTTCCCTTCATTGAAGGACACTTCCAAGGCTGCCCCTTCTACATTTCCATAACCAATCGCATCTTCCACCTTACCGACTGAGATTTCCAGATTTGTTGGACGGTTCGCCAATGCATCACCGTTCACATCTGTATCCACCTTATAGTCAAGGATCAGGAATGGAAGGTCTTCCATCCAATTCTCAGTCGCTTCTGTCCAGAAGGTCCATTCTGTATGGGTCCTGGTAGAGGTGTTCCAGCGGTTTTCGTCCCGTTTGGCGTCTGTGACGAAGCGGTATTGGGTACGTTCTTGAGGTAAAATGTCCCAAACGTTCAAGGCCTGCCCTTTTCCTTCTTTCAGTAACGTGTCTCCTTTGTATAACTGGGTGGTCTGGTTTTGGTTTGAGACATCCCAATCCGTCCCACCGGTGTTCCCTTTCCCGCCGTCAGCCCATGCAGGAACATTGATCTGAAGCGAGTTACCCTGTCTTCTTGGAGGCCAGTAACCTTCTCCCAGACTCGGACGAACGACTGGCGAGAACCAGTTCTCAGAGATTTTCTCCCCACCATCATATGTCATCAGCGGTTGTCTCACCTGCCAGGTCTCATCAAGTACGTTTGCCTGATGATACCACCTTGTATCTTCTGTCGCCGATACATATTCGGTACGGACGCTTGGCAATGATACTTTTTGCAGGAATCCAATTGCTCTCATAGTGTGAGGGCGCAGATCATATCGGAACTCCCCGCCATCCGTTTCAACAGGTGAAGTGTAATTTGTTTCGATTTTCGCTAATTGCTTCCCTTTTGGTGCATAAGTCAACTCTTTCGGGATTGAGCCTTCATGCACATCCATTAAATCATAAAGGTAAGGAGAATCGATCGTTCCTTCCACCTTTAACTTTACGTTTCCTGAACGGACCGCTTTGACGAGCTTGTCCCCTTCGCTTTTACTGATACCTGCAACGGCAACGGGATTATCGGTATATTCAGGAGTTCCCGCATATACACTGAACTCTTTGTCTTCATTATTCACAATGATCACAAGCTTTGCCCCTGCTTCAGCAGCATTCTTGGCTTGCTCTGACACACTCACTTCTGCATTTCGATCGACTACGACCGCTTTTCCTTTTGCCTTCAGGCGGTCAAAGTCCGCTGAGCTCCCTGACCCTGCATAGACTGTGGACAGATTGTACTTTCCATCCAACAACGTACTACCCGCAAATGGAATATCATCCAATTCTTTTCCTTTAAAATCAATGGTCAACGTAGGTTTCGTCAAACGCCAGCGGGTCAGCTGCTCAAAATACCCACTCTTCACCTCTTTAGTCGGAACAGCATACAGCTTATCAATCCACACTGGCGTCAGGTATAGACTTGTCATCGGCATTTGACCTATGGTTTGGTGGTACTCCAGACGCTTATAATTCGCTTCCGCTTTCTTTGGAACGACCGCTTTGATTTCCTTCGCTTTCCGTGCATCAAGTTCCACTGTTTTCGGCCCATCAAGTTTCACTTCAGGATCCCCTACAAGCGCTACCCCCATATCATCTGTCTCAGTATCCACATCCATAAGTGACATGGCCGAATACGTGCCAGGCGGCAATCGAAGCTCGAGTGTTCCATTCACAGCCACGACTTCTGGCTCCATTTTCTCACTGAATAGTACGACATATGCAAGTCCATCCGCCCCATCACGATCGGTTGCGTTCAGGGTCATCGGGTAACGCTCTTCCTCCTTGACCATGGCCATCGTCGTCCGGACGAGCTCTGTTCCGTTTGCTTTCGCTGTCAGGAAGCCCTGGTAGCGGGATCCGGTTTCACCCAGGGTGGAATCGAGGGTCACTGTGACATCCGCTTTTCCACCTGCTGGTATCGTCACTGTTTCTTGAGACATGGCAAGCATCCCTTCTGGAGCTTCTTTCCCATCTGCATTCGTAAAAGTAGAATCTAATTCCAACGTTACATCCTGATCTCCATCATTGAAATAGGTGACCACTTTCTCAACAGGTGCAGCCTGATCATGTGGCCATTTGAAGAAGCCGAATGATACGGATTCAGTCGCCCTAACATCCGCACCAAGTGCTGCCGGAATGTCCACCCGACCTGTCCCAACGTGATAAGGCTGATACCCATTAAGCTTCTTGGTCGTATTCATAAGCGCCTGTTTCAATGTTTCTCCATCCCATTCAGGATGCTTCTCTGCTAAAATCGCTGCAGCACCAACTACATGAGGTGTGGCCATTGAGGTACCATTTAGGCTTTTATATAGTCCCGTTCCGCTAGAGTATTGGGAACGCGCAGCCACAATCCCGACACCAGGTGCTGACAGATCCGGCTTCAGCCCCATATCTCCATATCTTGGTCCCTTGGAAGAGAAATATGCCAATTCATCCGATTTATCCACAGCTCCAACCGTTAAAGCTGAATCTGCCGCTCCAGGAGACCCAATCGTCCCTTCACCGCCTCTATTTCCTGCAGCGATAACGAATAAAGTCCCATTTTCCTCCGTTAATTGATTGACGGCTTCCGCCATCGGATCCGTCCCGTCACTCGGCATGTCACTGCTGAGACTCATATTGACGATTTTGGCATGCTCAGAAGCCCATTCCATTCCATCGATGATCCAGGAATCCTGTCCAAATCCTTGATCACTCAATACTTTCCCTACCAGTAAACGGGCATCAGGGGCCACCCCTTTATGTTTCCCGTCACCGGCTCCTGTCCCGAGCACTGTAGAGGCCACATGGGTTCCATGACCATTGACATCCTTCACTTCTTCACCGGGAACGAAACTCACTGCCTCATCGATTTGACCTGTAATATCCGGATGTTCCGAGTCAATCCCGGTATCCAATACCGCCACCTTGACACCTTCACCCGTATATCCCTGCTCCCAAGCCTGATCCGCACCTATTTGCGGGACACTCTGATCAAGGGCTGCCTCAACACGACCGTCCAGCCAAATTTTATCTACACCCTTCTCGAATTCCGACGTCGCTTGCTTTTCAGCATGTTGAACCGTCACGTCATTCCAGAAAACTTCAGCCTGCTTTTTCTCTGCTGAAAGCGCGGCTCCCTGGATACTTTCCAATTCCCGTACTTTCTTGGTTCCCTTTGGTGCCGAGTTGACCGATTTGGCTTTCGTTTCTTTGTATTCGACAATGACCGGTACAGAATCCGTATTTTTGTCATCATAACCATACTCGATCAATTTTGTGATGTTAAACAAATCTTCATCCAGCTTTCCAGCTGACATATATGGCATCGCAGAGTTCGGAAAGACGAAGGTTTCATCTTTGATCGTCATGACCCTGACTCCCTCACCGTTTCTCTCTGCCGGCTCCACATTGATGATTTGTTTTCCATTGTTTAAAGTAGAGACTTTCACCACGTCCCCGGTTATGAGGGTGATGGTGTGCTCCCCTTTTATGCTGGCTTTAACATCAACGGTTGACTGTTCGGGGTTTACGTCTTTTGAAGGTACACCTTGGGCATTCACTTGGAACATCGAACCTGCAATCATCGAGGCTGCGATCGATCCAACGAGAAGGGGTTTCACGTTCAGCTTTTTCATTATCATTCTCCTATTCTATTAAGGTCTTAATTCGGTCATAGGGTAGAATCTCGGGTGAGGAAAAAGGAATAAAGTATGTAGTCACAACGTCTGTTGCATGTTTGATAGACTACGGGAAAAATAGTAAGCCACCGCCTCCTTGATTGGATTTGAAAGGTATGTCCTGGAAGTCGATTGAACCTCATGTCGTTACTTAAATTGTAAGGGTGTGCACATTGATTTCTCAATTGGGGTTATTTTTCGGGACGAGAGTACTAGAGAGTCCCCGCTTCATTGAGACCAGGAAATAAATCTATGAAATTGGGTACAGCAACTTATGGTGGATGCGGGATGAAAAGTGGGGAGTAACGAATAAACATCATATTTATACCATTCTCAGAAGACTTAAGTCCTCTTAAATAATCGTCAAAAACTTCAGGGTATCTACCTTCCAATCAACCGCTCTCCGCTTGAACCCGGATTTTTGGTTGAAACACAAAAGGAAGAAGGCCGCATCCTGAGAGACGCTGCCTTCTTCCTTATTCCATTTTCCGAACTATCAACACGGGCCATTAGACACAGCCTCTCACTTCGCCTCTTTCACAAGTTGGAACATTTCTTTTTCTTTTAGGCATGTGGTGTCAGATTCTCCAGCCAATCCCTCATCTGTTGACGATTCCACCAGGGTTTCCACCACCTGTGTCGCCCCGATCAGCATCAGCTTTGCCGACAGGATCGTCAAGGTAAAGAAAACAACAGGGATGAAAGAAATCCACGGGTAGGTCGTCCACAGGAATTGCCACCAGCCCCCGAGGAGACCCGACCATTCATGAGAAAGGGAAACCAGGAACGGATTATCAAAAAGGTCGACCTCAAATGATGATCCCCCTATATAAATGTTCAAAACCCCAAGATGCGCAATCAACAGCATGATGATCATAAATTCCCTGATCGACACGAGAAGAATCTGTGGAAGAATAAAGGGACGAATATGATTCCTGATGTAATGACGCTTCGTGGCACCCAGCACTTTCGCACTATCAATAAACTCGTGACTCATGATCCGGTCATATTCATTCGTAAATAGCAGGGTCAGACTCGGAAGGGAAATAACGATAAGGATAATCAGGTAAAAAATCGTTTTATCCGTAAAGTCATACGGGAAACCCTCAGGATGATGCAACGGACCCTCAAGCATCATCCAATTCAATAATAAAAAGGATAATAAGGTCGGCGGAAAATAGTTTGCGGCATCCACTATGTGATCGATGATTTTCCTGAACGGTTTTAAATAAAAATGAAGCACCAACCCCATGAACACCGAAGGCACTACCCTGCATAACGTGATCGCCAGCGCTGCCCCTATGGTATATTTCGCCCCAACGATGATAAGAAGGAAGATATTCCGGTTAAAATTGTCCGTGCCAAGGGGTGGATACTCTACCGGTGAATAGGGAGGACTGAGAAGTTCCCCTTCTTCATTTTTCAAAATGTCCAGCTTCGGCACCTCATCCCCCCAGCCGACATAATAAACAAGACTTACGGCAAACATACCGAAAAGAAATATGAACCCCACTAAAAATGACGGATTCTTCATCAGTTTTTTCAACATCATATCGCCACCTTCTGCCCGGTTTTCCAATCAACGATGGTTCTGATGAGGATAAGCAGGACAAAAACAGGCAGATAAAACATGATCAAACTGAAACAGATCACATCCATTTGAGAGAATGACAGGATGAAATGTGTGATGCCATAAATATTAAATAATCTTTCAAACACGATTAAGGAAGATAGTAAAAACAGAATGATGGATTTGGAATGATTCAATAAGCTGAAGGCGATATTCCGCAGCACATGGATGAAGAAAATCGAGTGTTTGGACATCCCCCTGCTCTTGATCAGATCGACATACGTCTTCCCGTATTCATCGCTCACCAGTAAAAAAATGATCCTGAACAACATGATCGTCGGCAAAATGGACAGAGTCACAATTGGAACGAAGTACACCTTTTCCTGGGAGCCGACGATAGGAAAGAGCAGCACCCCTGTCTCTTTCAAAATGAGGATGACGCTGTATTGAATGACAATCAAGATGAAGATATCGGGTGTGGACTCGAGAAGATTGGTCGCCCTAAGGATGAACTTTGACCAGCGGGAGGGCAGTAAATGTGTGAGGTACGCAAGGAAGATGCCCAGGAGGACGGATAAAAGAAAGGCAGATAAAAAGATTGAAACAGAATAGAAATACGGCTCCCAGAATGCCGGGAACATCGGATACGAGTTGTTCGATTCATTCGTGATGGTCATCGACCCAGAATGGACGAGGGATGTTGAAATCTCCACTATGTTGAGCATATATTGTTTCAGGCTGAGATCTACGCCTTCATTGAACAAGCCGATGAGGCCTGTCAGAAGGACGATCCCGAAGAGAACGAAGACAAATTTCAACACCATGGAACCGATCGATTTAAGATTCATAGATTGATCCTCCGAATTTATTGGATAAAGTTACCTTCAGATTACCATAATAAGTCAAAAAATCCCATAGAAAAAGGTGAAACCCTTCTGGATTCCACCTTTCTTTTTCCCTATCGATCTTTCCTTACAAGATCCGCATACGTCTCCCGCTCGATCACAACACGGGATTCCCCGTTATTCACAAACACAACAGCCGGTCTCGGTATCCGGTTATAGTTACTCGCCATGGAATACCCGTATGCCCCCGTACTGAACACTGCCAGGATGTCACCGTAATTCGTCGGCGGCAGCATCAGGTCCCAGATGAGCATGTCACCTGACTCGCAGCATTTCCCTGCAATGCTCACAAGCTCCGTGCATTCCTCGTTAGGACGGTTGGCCAGTACCGCATCATATTTTGCCTGATACAGAGCCGGACGGATATTATCCGTCATCCCGCCGTCGATCGCCACATACGTGCGCACATCCGGGATGATCTTCTTCGAGCCCACTTTGTATAACGTTGTGCCCGCTTCCGCCACCATGCTTCGACCCGGCTCCACCCAAACTTCCGGGAGTGGGTATTCATTTTTAGCAAAATAGGTTTTTACACTATCCGTTATCCCTTTGACATAGGTCGGAATCGGCAGAGGCTGGTCTTCTTCCGTGTACCGGACACCAAATCCGCCACCGATATTCAGCACCGGCATTGTGACGTCCAAGTCCATCCGGATCTGCTGCAAGAAATCAGACAGAACCCGGATCGCCTGATCAAAGCCTTCCTGTTCAAAGATCTGGGATCCGATATGGGAGTGAAGGCCGAGCAATGAGAAGTATGGCTTTCTGATCGCAAGCCCGATCGCCGTTGCCGCCTGACCGTTCGAAATGCTGAATCCGAATTTCGAATCCTCCTGGCCCGTCGTGATGTATTCATGGGTATGGGCTTCTACGCCTGGTGTGACCCTGATGAGGATCTGCACCTCCTGCTCCCGCTCTTTTGCCAGGTCATGCAGCAGTTCAAGTTCAAGGAAACTGTCGACGACAAAGCAGCCGATTTCAGCTTCAAGCGCCATTAGAAGCTCCTCTTCGGATTTATTATTGCCGTGAAAATGTATCCGAGCAGCCGGGAAACCAGCTTCAAGTGCCGTATATAATTCCCCGCCAGAGACGACATCCAGGGAGAGGTTTTCCTGTTCCGCCAGGCGCACCATTTCTTTACAAAGAAATGCCTTACTCGCATACGCCACCTGATACTTGAGACCACTTTCATGGAATGCATCCCGGAACAATCTGGCGTTCCCGCGGATCATCCCTTCATCATAAACCATCATCGGTGTGCCGTATCTTTCCACCAGCTCACCTGTACCCATCCCACCGATCGTTAAATCTCCTTGAACATTCACATCTACTGTACTCATATCCTAAACTCCTTTAGACTCTCTAAAAAAACACAAAAAAAACGTATGAAGCAGATGCTCATACGGTTTTTCATCAAAGTTTACGGAAACAAGATGAAGACTATGTATTAACATCTCTTCAATAGTGCTCCACAACTTTTGCATTGTGACAGTCCAGCATTTCTTCAATGCTGGCCCAACAAAAAATAGAATTGGCTATTTTCTGCTTCGGCGATCTGCCTTTCCCAACTTATCCCGGAATCCATTATTCTCAAAGAAGGTACTCATCATTCTCGCGCCTCTATTATCAGAGAGTGACTGATTATTTTATTGGCATAACTATATCATTCTCTTGAAAAGGTTGTCAATGCTTTTTGTTCCCTTGTAAGGACGAGCAGTCGGACATTTTTTCGTGATTTCTTTAATACATATACAAGGAAACTACTCTAGGGGGATACTAAATGGCAAGTTATCAAGAAACAGCCCGATTTGAACATGGTTTTTGGTTGCAGGTACTTGGAGATCATGCACGGTTTATCCATGACTCTCTTGCTCCAAAAGAAAAAGATCTTATCAATTCTGCCAATACATTTAAAAATGAGTGGGATCAACTGTTGGAACGCTCGAAACAGAATCCTGATATTGCATTAAGCAGACAGGCAGAAAAGGTCAGCCTCCGTTTTAGGAAATTCAAACTTGAACTGATTAAACGTCATTTAATAGGGGATATCAGCATAGGTCTTGGACCCACATTTCTAAATCATATGGTGAATGAGCTAGAAGAATACCTCCGCGTTTTAAAATACTTGACCAAAGGCGAAAAGCCTCCCATCTTCCACGAACTCCACCATCATCTCTTGTGGCTGTTAGATGCGGCGGGACATGCCGGAGCCATCTCCGACAATATGGACCGGATAGAAAAACAAATCAAGAAGCAAAGTGATGAATTCACAACGGATTTTGAAGCCTTTTACTTAAAGGCCGTTGAAATGGCAGGGTTCCTGCGGACAGAAGTGAACCACTTCCCTGCACTCGAACGATTCAATGATGATGTCAAACTTGAGATGAAACTGTTTATGGGCTTTTTAGATGAGATTGAGGAAATGGAATTAAGCAAGACAGCACTCGGAACCTTCGCCGCTTTAATGGCCGATCATATGCTGAGGGAAGAATGCTATTACTTAACGAAACTCGCAGAAGCAACCAGCCAGCAAGGCCCGGACTGCGACCCTACAAAGCCCCGTATTTAACTTTGACACCTATCATTAAAAGATCCCCAGAGTTGATTAAATTCCGGGGGTTTTCTTAATTCAGTTTTATTTTACAATACCATACACAGAATCATTCAATCTGCCCGTCCAGTATAGATCATCACAAAATGGAGGACCGCCTCGGTTGATTCCATATTTATATAACTGTGTTCTTTGTCCGCATGGAACTTGATCGAATCATACTGAGAGAGCTCAAATACCTCACCTTCCACTTTCACCTGTACCTTTCCTTCCATGACCGTCACAAATTCAGTCACGCCGGGCTGATGGGCATCGGCACAGTATTCGCTGTTTGGTTTCAGGAAGGCACGATGGGTTTCCAGTGATCCGTATCCTGAAGAAATGAACATCGGTTCAAGGGTCAGGGACTCATTGGCACTGATCACTTTGCTGCCTTCATTTTTCCTGGAAATCTGGACTTCCTGCTTTTCTACGAGGAGGGCTGATATTGGAATCGAAAGCCCATTCGCGATTTTCCAGATGATGGTCAAAGATGGATTTGCCTCCCCTCTCTCGATCTTTCCTAAGGTCAATGAACTGACACTGGTCTTATCCGCGAGTTCCTGGAGGTTGAGTCCCCGCTCATTTCGTATGTTTCTCAATGTATTTCCGACGTGCCGGGCGAGCTTTTCCGGGTCCTGCCATGTCAAACCGTCATTTTTCATCTTTCTACCTCTTTCTATATGCAACGTTTTGAAGTATATTATAATATATATAAAATAAACTATAGTATATGTATCAGGAAGGAGTGTTTCCCATCAAAGAACTGACTCTTGGTATCATTTCATCCATGTTCTTTGCCGTCACCTTCATCCTGAACCGGTCCATGGAACTGGCCGGTGGAAGCTGGATGTGGAGTTCATCCCTGCGGTTTTTGTTCATGCTTCCTTTCCTATTCCTTATTGTAGGTTTACGGAAGAATATAAATCAAGTGTGGATCGAAATGAGAAAGAAGCCATACGAGTGGCTGACATGGAGCTTTGTCGGGTTTGTCCTCTTTTATGGTCCTTTGACGTATGCAGCAGCATATGGACCTGGCTGGCTTGTTGCGGGCACGTGGCAATTCACGATTGTGGCAGGGATCCTGCTCGCTCCCTTTTTTTTCACTTCAGGACCTGTAAGACGGAGGCACACCATTCAAAAAAGGGCTCTCGCCATTTCCTCGATCATTTTAATCGGGGTGCTGTTCATCCAACAGGAAAATGCCAGTGGGCTGCCTCTTTCACAAGTGATCACAGGGGTCTTACCGGTGATCATCGCAGCGTTCGCTTACCCCCTTGGGAACCGTAAAATGATGGAGGTATGCGGGGGAAAGCTGGATACGTTCCAACGGGTACTCGGAATGACGATCGCAACTACTCCCTTCTGGCTGATTCTCGGAAGCTTTGCGTTTTTCAAAGCGGGCGTCCCCTCCACGGGTCAAGTGACACAATCCTTTATCGTAGCCGTTTGCTCAGGTGTGATTGCGACTTCCCTCTTTTTCCTTGCAACGAACATGGCAAGGCATCACCCAGGTAAGCTTGCGGCAGTGGAAGCGACCCAGTCGACACAGATCCTGTTCGTCATCATGGGAGAAGCGGCCATCCTTTCCGTTCCCCTTCCGTCAGGTTTCGCCCTGATCGGCATCTTCCTGATCATCGCCGGTATGATCATTCACACCGTGAACGTAAAAAAAATGAATGCCCGATTGGTGAAAACGGTGAAATCCGCAAGCTAAAAAGGAGGAGCACCCCACTCTTGGGATACTCCTCCTTTCCATTACTTAAATACTTGCCTTCTCATCCACTGGGTCGCAGCCCATTTATCCCCGATGACAACCGGTGCCCCACCATGGAGCGTCAGGTCGTTCAACTCTTGATTATCATAAAAATATTCGAAGTAAACCGCCATTCCCTTTTGAGGAGAAACAGAGAGATTCAGCTTCGGGAAGTAGGTTTCCCCGCCTTCCTCTACGTCGTTCAAATACATGACGAGGGTACTGATCCTTGGATTCTTCACCGGCCTTGACGATGCCGAGAAGAAATCGAAATGAGCCTTGTATTCCTGTCCCGGTTTGTAGTTCAGGATTTGAAGACCCTCCCCGTGTTCGACAGGTATATTCATAATTTGAGAGACTCGCTTTTCAACTCTTGTCACGACGTCATGACTTTCTTCTAAAAAAACAGAACTGCTCGTTCTCAGTCCATCGACTGTCCGGGTATTTCCGATTTTTGAGCGCTCGACCCGGTCTTTTGACAATTGGATGAGTTCATCACATTCTTCATGACTCAGCACATTGCCAAGCACGACGATCAGAGGCTCCTCCATTTTCACGATGATCTGGATATCCCGGTCTTCCGTCTTGATCTTATTCCCCGTGTGGTGGAAAATCGTTTGTTCCTTTACAGCTATTTCAGTCGTATTCATTGCCAACTTTCATCAACCTCTTATCGTATTTTTAACATTCTGAATTCTCACATTGGTGGAAGCATTCTTTGAATCTTCCAGACTGGGAAAACGATAGCAACTTTAGGCATAACTGTATATTTTATTCGGTTGTTTCCTCCTGCATGTCAAAATATGAGTGTGTATTTTTATATATTTTACACCCGGGATGAGGGGAATTCTATCTTTATTTTTTCTTTTTCCAATGAAAAATAATATAGTTGATTCGGGTATAGTATTGGCGTGGGTTCAGCGGTGTCACAGAAAGGACACGTAGTCAAAATGCGAAAAAAAAGACTGCCGGATCCCATCCGACAGTCCATCCATTTATTTCTTCAAAGCTTCATACTGAACCATTACTTCCTTCACGATTTCACTATCCGCATCCAGTCCACTCACTTTTTTCAAAACATGTGCAGGGCCGTGCTCGTTGATCATGCCCTGGATTTCCATGGCCTGTTCGTCTTCAGGATTGTCAAACAGTAGCGCTGCTGCAATCGCTTTGGCGAGATACGAATAAGACAGTCCTGCTTTTTGAGCTTCCGTGGTCGGGCGGATCAAACGGTCATCGGGACCAAGCTTACGGATCGGTGCACGTCCCACACGGGTGACATCATCATTCAGGTAGGCATTTTTAAAGCGTTCGATGTTTTTTTCAATATAAGTCAAATGTTCGTTTTCATCGAGACCATATTGCTTCACAAGGTAGGCACCTGTTTCTTTCAACGTCTCCTTCACTTGTGCAGCGATTTCGTCATCGGCTAATGTCTGATCAATGGTCGATTTTCCTTGCAGATATCCAAGGTAAGCAATGACCGCATGTCCCGTGTTCACTGTGAACAGCTTCCGCTCGATGAATGGTGCAAGATCTTCAACAATCGTCATTCCTTCAACAGGCGGGATTTCTTCCGTCGTTTCAACCACCCACTCGTAGTATGGCTCAACGAGGACGTCCAGTGAACCTTGATCCTGCATCGGTACAATGCGGTCCACCGCTGAATTGAAGAAGTAGACTTTGCCTTCAAGCTTTGAAGCCGTTTCTTCATCAAGATTTTCCAAGATATGCTTTTTCAAAATGTCCGTTGCACCGATCTGATTTTCACACGCAATCACGTATAACGGTTCATCTGAAGAGGCCACTCGCTTAGTGATCCCTTTAGCGATCAGGGGTGCGATCCGTGGCAGGATATTCGGTCCGATTGCCGTTGTCAGGTAGGTAGACGAGACGATCGTATCGATCACTTCCCCTTCCTGATGAAGGTTGTTCAGGCCCGACACATTCCCGATCGTTTCAGTTTCCATCGTTTCAGTGGCAAGCTTCACCTCATAGCGTCCTTCTTCATTCAGTTTATTGATCACTTGTTCCGCAATATCCACAAAGGTCACGTGGTAACCTGATTGGGAAAACAATGCTCCGATAAACCCTCTGCCTATGTTTCCTGCTCCAAAATGTACGGCTTGTTTCAACATCATCATTCCTTTATCAAATTAGTTTGTAAGTAGTCCAGAAAGATTTCTTCTAATTTCTTTAAAATGATCGCTTCGTTCGTGGACGAATAGATCATCATCGATCTGTGATCTTCGATTAAGCTTGTTGAGATCAGGCTGAGGATTTCCTGTTCCCGCCTGCTCAACTCTTCCGGGGCAAGCATCAGGAGAAGGCTCTTCATCTCCATCTCGGCACCATCCATCCCTTTGATCTTGCAAGGTTCATCCAGATGGGCCACCTGGAAGATCAGCTTATTTACGTTATCATCCCGGCAGTGGAAAAGCCCCATATTCGTGTTCGGGATACCCAGTCCGCCTTTCTTCTCCCTTTCCATCAGTTGGTCCAGGACCGCTTGACGCTGTTGAAGAAGTCCGTCCCGGCTCGCCTTGTCGACCATTTCACTCAGGATCCTGACATGATTTCCCGCCGACTGCTTCCGGTACACACGGAAATTGGTAAGGATGGCTTCCATGCTGGAATGAACGTCTTTAATTTCCTGAAGCAGCATTCTCACTTCAGCTTTCCCGTCAGACTTCGGAGATGGTTTCAAATATTTTTTCCTCGTCAGCTTCTCGACGTTATTCTGCAGATAGCTTTGGATGAATCCGATGTCCTTCTCACTCAATAAGGGACTCACCAGAATGTACTCCACTTCCGTAAAGGGAAGCCTGACTGTGGAAATGACAATATCGTACTCATCAAGATTCGCTGTCTGGAAATCTTTTATGGACAGGATTTCCACCTTGTTGATCATGCTCAGTTCCCGCTGGATGCGGCTTGCGAGCATCTTGGACGTCCCGATTCCTGTCGGACATACGACCACGGCTTGGATGTTGACCTTTTCTTCATTCATCAGCATGGCGGATCCAAAATGAAGAACGATGAACGCTACCTCATCATCCGGAAACGAGATATCCTTAAACTCCATTTCCAGACTCTTTTTCACCGTTAAAAATAAGACCGGATACTTCTTCCTGATTTCATCCGTCAGGGGATTGAAAAGATCGAGCTCCTGCTGCAGACGGAAGATGGACGGTCCCATATGGGCAAGGAGTCCCTGGAACAGGGAAAAATCATCGGACAGATCCACGTGGAGGTCCGCCGACACATCCTTGATGACATTTTTGATGAGATGCCCAAGGAGGATGCTGTCATAGTAAACGACTTCTGGATCCTGCACCTTTGATCCTTTCAAAATGACCGTCAAGAATTGGACGTCCAGATGGTTGATTGAAACGGAAAGGCGCTGTTTCAGTTCCCCGCATATCATGTCCATCAACTGGAACTCGCCCGGTGCCTCTTCTTCATAAGGGTCCCTTTTCTGTAATACGAAGCCCTTTTCGGTTCGCTGGACGGTCAGGCAGATATGCACGACAAGACCGATGTAATCACTGTCCGTTAACGTGATCTGCCGGTCTGCCAAATGATGATTCACCACCTGGTCGACGGTGAGTAAATAGTCCGGTTTGAAATAACCGAGAACCGGCTCATCAAGATGATGACCCTTTTGCATCCCATACACGGTTTCGATGATGCCTTCATAAAAATGGACAAGGAAAAAACTTGCCAGGGCATGACGCTTGTCGGTTTCTTCCGCCACAAGCTCCACCCCCACCCCACGTTTCCTCGTCAGGGTGATCCCGTACTTCTGAAGCCAATCGGCAAGCTCATCCAGATAAGAAGACAAGGTCGTCACGCTGATTCCGAGCTGACGTGCAAGCACCTGTTTTTTAAAAGAAGGGCCTTCGTGCAGAAGGATGATCAGGAGATTCAGCTTTCGTTCTTCAGGAGTTTCGTCGGTCGGATGGACATCCGCAAGATTTTGTATTAAACGATAGATTTGCTCATTCTTCCCATCGATGAAAAGACCTTCATTGGCCGTCCTTTTCAATTCCAGGTGGTACTGTTTTAAAATGCTTTCGATTGATTTCAAATTTCGCTGTACGGTTCTTCCGCTCACATTCAAAAACGCAGAAAGAGAGTACACGGTATGTTTCCCCGATGTTTTTACAATCAATTCGATTATGGATTTTTCCCTTGATGTAATAAACATCCTTTCCCCTCTTTCCCTATCATGAGCTTTTTTTCAAAAGAAATGAGAACAGAAAGGCAGGGATCCCGCCTTTCTGATGATTGCTCTAGTTGCTGTTGATGATATCTTTCAGTTCCTTGGCTGACTTCGCCTGAACCATCTGATCGACGTTTTCCTGCTCTGAGCAGACAACGGCGATGCCAGATAGGATTTCAAGATGGGTACCGTCTTTACCGGCGATACCGAAGATCATCTTCGCCTTCTCTCCGTTGAAGTCCACGCCGTCCGGAACTTGAATAACGGTGAATCCGGATTTGATGACGGCTTTCTTCGCGTCTTCCGTACCGTGTGGAATGGCTACATTATTACCCATATACGTAGATGTGATTCCTTCTCTGTCAATCATAGCATCTACATAGCTTTCTTCCACATATCCTGCTTTCACAAGGGCCTCCCCGGCGAAACGGATCGCCTCTTCTTTCGTGGCAAATGACTGATTCATGAAGATATTTTCTTCAAGTAGTAGATCATCATCATGATCTGCATTCGGTTCGGCGTTGACCGCTTCCTCTTCAGCTTCTTCCACAACCTCTGCCTGCTCACCCGTGATCCCATCCTGAAGACTCGCAATCAGCTTGTCATACTCAGGGCTGGATAAGAAGTTATCCACGGAGATATGATACGCATTCGGAAGTTTATTTTTCGCACGAGGCGTCAATTCTTCCTGAGTGATGACCACTTGTGCATCTGATGGAAGATTACTGATGGACGTGTTCGTGACGCTGACATCGAGATTCGCTGCCTTCACTTTTTTACGCAGGAGGGAAGCACCCATGGCACTCGAGCCCATCCCTGCATCGCAGGCAAAGACGATTTTGTTCACTTCTTCAGGCATTGTCCCTTTGCTCACATGTCCTGCAACGGAACTTTTCTTGCCTTTCATTTCCTGCATTTTCTTCGTTGCACCTTCAATGTCTTCATCTGTTGCTTTGCTTGATTTCAAGACGATGGCAGACACAATGAAGGACACGACTGTTGCAACCAGTACCGCTGCAAAGTTAGCCAGATACGCCATTCCTTCAGGAGGTGTAACCGCCGTAATCGCGATGATACTCCCTGGTGATGCCGGTGAAACCAGTCCACCGCCTAATAATACAAGGGTGAAGACCCCACTCATTCCTCCAAGGATGACGGAAATGAATAGCATCGGCTTCATCAGTACGTATGGGAAGTAAATCTCATGAATTCCACCAAGGAAATGAATGATGGCTGCCCCTGGTGCTGATTGTTTCGCTGTTCCTCTTCCGAACAACATAAAGGCAAGTAATACACCAAGACCCGGTCCCGGGTTAGCCTCTAATAAGAATAGAATTGATTTTCCACCCTGTTGTACCTGCTCCAAACCAATTGGTGACAGGACACCATGGTTAATGGCATTATTTAAAAATAGAATCTTCGCTGGTTCGATCAGAATGCTTGTTAATGGAAGCAGTCCTGCAGCAACCAGCCAGTCAACTCCTGCAACGAGTAGACTTGTGAATGCGTCAACTGCAGGTCCGACTCCTAAGAAGGCCAGAATCGCAAGGATTCCTCCAAGGATACCTGCCGAGAAGTTATTCACGAGCATTTCAAATCCTGCCCGTATCTTCCCTTCGATTAATTCGTCGAACTTCTTGATGACGTATGCCCCAAGAGGTCCCATGACCATGGCCCCCAGGAACATCGGTGTATCCGGTGCACCGACAATGACACCCATTGTCGCGATGGCACCCACGACCCCACCACGCTGGTCGTGTACGAGCTTACCTCCTGTATACCCGATCAATAACGGCAACAGGTACGTAACCATCGGCCCGACCAGTTTGGCAAGGCTTTCATTTGGAAAGAACCCAGTTGGTATGAACAACGCTGTAATTAAACCCCAAGCGATAAATGCACCTATATTTGGCAGAACCATAGAACTGAGGAAGTTACCAAACTTTTGTACCGCAACTTTCAAATTGGATTGCGCCACTTCTCTCATCCTTTCATGTATAGATAATGATTTCTTATTTTAATGATAGGCCTTCCAGCATGGGTGATTCAAGAACGACGAAAACTAACTTTGTCACCCAGGTGACGACAAACCTATTGTTTCTCTGATTGGGGAAGATATTCCTGTGATAGACGAAGAAAAAAGGGAACGGCATGGCACTGTTCCCTTCAGCAGTTAATTCAGTTTCACCTTCACCAAATCATCCAGATATTTGGTGGTAGTGTAGCCGTCGATGACAAGCTCGGTCGGCAGGACGTCTTCAGTGGAGCCGTCGTTGTAAAAATCAATGGTTTGTTTCGTTTCAAAATAACGGGGCTGATCTAATTTCTCGTACTCGTATGAACCCGGCTCGTACTTCTTCCCATCCTTGTCCATTAATATGCCATCTCCGCCACTGACACCGATTGAGTAGTAATCTTCCTTTTCATCCGCAGTCCGATAATATAAATAGTTCACACTTTCATACTCACGGTCTTTTGGCAAATCGTGTGTGAGGGTCACTTGTGTGGGGCTACCGATCTTGATGTCATCGATGGTGACCATGTTTCCGAGATACTCAATCGTATCCGGCAATTCTTTATTCACATCGAGTTTAATGACTTTTTGATCCTTTACAAATAGATGAGCCGATCCAAATCGGATGGTCACAAACTTTGGATCATCAAAATAGAGAGTGTCAAAGGCTGTTTTAAAGGAATTCCACCCCTCATTGTCTGAAGACCCACCGTACATCATCCCTCCGAATTGATCCGCCTTCCATTTTTTATCTTTCGATTCAATCGACTCAAAGGTCATCATGTCGATTCGCCCTTCCTTTTCTTGCTCCTGAAAGCTATATTCAAGAACCGTTGCGGTTGGGGCAATCGTCAACTGATCCAATCGGACTGGATTGCCTGCCACTTCCATCTTCTTATCCAGCTTATGGACACGGGATGGCTTCTTTTCGAATGGAATCTCGAAGCTCCACCCCCCTTCGGCAAATCTCATTTCCCCGCCGCCGATATATTCACCGGTTGAAGGGTCTTCATTTAATTGCATGAGTCGTACAATCTGTAATTTTATCGTCCCCTCCTCCACTGAGACCGGCTGGAGACTGATGGTTCCTCTATAGACATTTTTCTTATCATTATGTAGGTTTTCTTGATCCCGGGGTGGAGAGTAGAAACTGGATTGATCGTCCCTCTTCATGATATCGTATTCGTTCTCGATGATGACTCCTTCATAAGGGTTCATCATATAACGATTTTCTCCCTTGAGATCTTCTACTTCGTAAAAAACGAGGGTCTGCACGTCATCCGCGACCACACTCTTGATCGTGACCTTCACTCCGTCACTCTCCGCTTCAAGGTTCAGACGTTCACCGAGATTATGTTGAAGAATCGCCCGCAGCTGTTCATCTTCTTCCGTATAAGAATAGTAAAGACTTGCAAACCCTCCGGTAACAAATCCTGCAACGATCAAGAGTACAAACACTCCGGCGAAGGAAAGGAGGATCGATTTCCGTTTCTT
The DNA here is from genome assembly GCF_002563655.1 of Bacillus sp. es.034. Taxonomy (GTDB): domain Bacteria; phylum Bacillota; class Bacilli; order Bacillales; family Bacillaceae_B; genus Rossellomorea. The sequence goes on from NZ_PDIY01000001.1 coordinate 4,241,142, forward strand.
CCTCCGCTTCTGTCTCTCTGCTTCCCTTTGATCCAGCCTGTTTCTGACTCTCCCCATGACATCTGCCGGGAGATGAGTCTCTTCTGCCAGTTTGGCAAGGGCGAGGGTCACTTCCTGAAACGAAGCGAGGTCTTCCTGACAATCCGTGCAGTGATATATATGTATTTCAAAATCCACCTTTTCCGGTCGATCCATCGTTCTGCTTAAGTAATCCAGATAATGCTTCTGATAGTCTTGGCAGCCTTCCACTTCAGGGCCGTTCCCCATCATTTCCCGTAGCTTCCGTATGCCTCTGAATAAGCGTGATTTCACCTCATCAATCGGGATATCAAGTATACGGGCCGCTTCATCCTGGTCGCACCCTTTCATATAGACTAATGCCACCGCTCCTTTTTCAGCTGAGTCCAGGTGATGAAATAGGTGAAAATGGTCATCATCTGAACTCAAAGATGGTTCCGATATCTTTTGACATTCCTCCAGAAAAATCCTTGTAGCCGCAGTCGAGTGAGCCTGCTTCCGTTTTCGATCCTCATGCTCCAAGCGGATAATCGAGCGATAAAAAAGATCCTCCATCTCTTGAAGATGATTCGTGTAAACCCGGCCCAGGGCATAGAACGAATCTTTCTCAAACAGGGAAATGATCGATTCCAATCCCCTTTCAAAGGTCCTGCTGACCGGCACGGTACCGGTTTCCAGTTTCGCCATAATTGTCTTCCCTCCTTCCTTTTTCCTACTAGTAATTATTTCAAAATTCCCAATACTTCACAATCCTTTTCTTGAAGATTGAATGAGTTATCTATCATTTTACATCGATTATACAAAAAGAAGGTCCGGATCACGTTGGATCTAGACCTTCTTCTTACTATTATAATCGATTGATTTCACCCAACTGGGATTGCATATCCAACTTCACCATCTCTTGCGCTTTAGAAAAGGTAAACACTTCATTCGATACCCAGTGATTATACAATTTAGCCAGGGCGTTCCGGTGATAGACCGTGCCTTTCACCTCTGTAAAGAAATAAATGATCAACAGGTTGGTCACGTCTTCTGGAAGGTTCTTCTTACGATCTATCCCCTTCAACGAAAGGATATCTAACCCTCTTAATGGACTGCCGATCACGGTTTCTGCCATGTGGAAATGATCAGCTGTCTGACATAGTGCCACAAGATCCGGACTCAATTCTTCAAATTTCAAGTGAATTCCCCTTTTATATATTACATAGATAGTGAACGAAAGATCGTTACACTTCAGGTCCTCTTAGATTGTAAGATTAACTACTATGTATTATAACAAAAAAACGTTACAGGCAGACACTTCAGTTTGTTAATTTTTACTCACCCAAAACTCCATGACCTTTTCATTTGAGGAAGGGTAGATCAACCTATTCACCTGGAGCTCCGTCAGATAGCACTCGGTAACCCAATCAGGCAGTTGGGCACTCTTCTCCTTCCAAAGACGGGTTCGCTCCAATGCATCCTCCACAGTCATCTTCACCCATGTATCGGTGATCATATTCTCTCCACCCTTAGGTTCATCTTCCACCAATGGATGAAGGGAACGATTGTAGTATGGGATGCCGTCACCGACATGGCTTATGTTCCTCACCCATATGGTGCTTTCCCTGGGAAGGAAACCAATCGTCCTCGTACCTGACGTTTGCATCGTATTCTCCTCCAAATAGCAGAAACAACCGTACCAGTCGCGGTCTGCCTCTTTCGGAAAGATGATTTCTGTTGTATAAATGGATTGGCCGGTATGAAACAAATTATGAACAACACGGTTGATGAAAACCGGATCCTTTTCCTTATATTTGGTAGGTGATCCACATGTGAATCCATGGTGATGGAAACGGATCATCTTGACGAATTGCATGGTGCCCCCTCCTTCTTAGGTGAATTTCTTCAAAGGGCATACCTTACCAAATTCACTCTATAGTGGAGGTATTCCCCTATATAGAATGACTTCAAACAAAGTATGAGAAAAAGATATAAAAAAAAGAGCGTCCATGTAAACGGCGCTCCTTATCTTTCAATTCACTATATCTGTTCATTTAATGCACGTTCGAGAGTCGACGTGACCGAAATATTATCAAATGAAATGCCCAACTGAATCGCTGTTTGGGCAATTTCCGGGCGAATGCCGGAAATGGTACTCTTCACCCCGATCAAATCCAGGCTGTCGATGATCTGGAATAACTGTTGGGCGACCATGGTATCCACCATAATGACACCAGAAAGGTCGATGAATAAGTGTTCGACATTCTTGTCCACACATTCTGCCAGTGTGTGCTCGAGGATGTACCTCGCCCGTCCTGTATCGATGTCGCCGATCAACGGAAGGACGCCGGTTTTCTTATTTAGTAGTATGACGGGGGAGCTGAGTTCCCGGATCATTTCCTGCTGTGCCTTCAAGCGACTCTGGGAATACTCGTAATTCTCTTCTGCAAACTTGGAGATGACGATGCTGAACGTTTTTATGATCAACTCTCTGAGATCATCGATTCTCCCGGACGGAAACTCTTCACCATGGAGACGGACAAACTCCTGTAAAATCCCTAAATACTGATCCTGTGTTCGAAAGAATTCCCGAAGGATATAGTGTGTAGGAGTGGATAAATGTTCATCATCCTTCGCAATATCTTCAATCCAGCGTTCAAAATTGCACAATGCGTCCTGCCCTATATCCTTAAAAAGGACACAAAAGCGTTCATGAAATTCATGATTTTGCCGTTTTAACGTTTCAATCACATGGAGATCCGTTGAGGCATATACGCCTGAAGAATCACTTTTAACAAGGGACGCATACCAATCCTCTGTCAGTTGCCATGTACGTGCACTCATAAATTCGTAAAACTTTTCCGCTACCTTCATAATCGACCTACTTTCTATAAGATAAGGGAATGTGATCATCTCTTCAACCACCGCAGATGTCCATCGGTCTGTTGCGAAGCGATATTCTACATATGCTTATAAAAGTAATGTACTATGAGCGGGGTATAAAGGAAAGAAAAAGTTTATCCAAACCGTCTTTCAGAACACATTAGCTTTTTGTAAGACAAAGGACATGAGTTTTTAGGAATCAACTGACAGGAACGAATGACCTTTTACATTTTTTCTCAGAAATCAGCCGCAATCCTTTGACGCCCGTTGAAGAAGAGATTTACCATTTAACGTGACCCCGTAAAAGGGATCGACATAGCCAATAAATAAAATCCATTTCGTGGTGAGCGCTCACCCATGAATGAACTTTAAGAAAGAAGGCGTATGAATTATGTGTGGAATTGCAGGCTGGATTGATTGGACAAGAGACCTTACAGATGAGGGACGGACCTTGAAGAATATGACCGATGCCATTGAGCACAGGGGACCGGATGCAGAAGGGAGCTGGCTGAAAGGTCATGCCGCACTCGGCCACCGCAGATTAATCGTCATCGACCCAGATGGCGGCAAACAGCCGATGCTCTATCAAAACGGTAAGAACACGATTGCTTTAACGTATAATGGAGAGCTTTATAACTATCTGGAGCTGCGTAATGAGTTGTCAGAGAAGAATCACCGGTTTACAACAAATTCTGATACAGAAGTGCTACTGCACGCTTACCTTGAATGGGGCGAAGACTGTGTCCGTCATTTCAACGGCATCTTCGCTTTCGGGATCTGGGATGAAGAGAAAGAAAGGCTAATGCTCGGTCGTGACCATTTGGGGGTAAAACCTTTATTTTATACGATAAAAGAGGACCAGATTTTGTTCGGCTCCGAAATCAAAGCCTTACTTGCCCACCCGGACGTTCAGGCAGAAATTGATACAAAAGGATTATCTGAAGTATTCGGACTCGGTCCGATGAAGACACCTGGGAAAGCCATTTTCAAAGATATATATGAAGTTCGTGCAGGCCATTATATGACCGCCACGAAAAATGATCGAGAGACCATTCAATATTGGAAACTTGAAAGCAAAGAGCATACGGATGATGTTGAAACAACTGTGAGAACCATTAGAGGTCTGCTTGAAGATACGGTCAAGAGACAACTGATCGCGGATAAGCCGCTCGTGACCATGCTCTCTGGGGGCCTCGATTCAAGTGGACTCACGGCGATTGCAGGAAAGGAGTTCAAGGAGGAAAACAAGGTGCTTCCAACCTACTCCATCGACTTCGTGAACAATGAAGAAAGCTTCAAGGAAGATTTCCTGAGACGCGACCTTGATGAACCATGGGTAAAGCGCGTATCAGATCATGTCGGGACAGACCATACTTCGATTGTATTTGATGCGGAGAAACTAGTAGATAATCTCCTCACCCCTATGCGTGCAAGGGACCTGCCGGGAGTCGGCGAAATTGAGACCTCCCTCTACCTTTTATTTAAGGAAATGAAAAAAGAGGCCACTGTCGCATTATCGGGGGAATCCGCCGATGAAGTGTTCTCCGGGTACCCTTGGTTCCATCAGCAGGAATTCCTTGATGCCGATGTCTTCCCGTGGCTCCTGAATATTGGAGGGATTGCCGGTGTCCTGAAACAAGACTTGAAGGAGAAACTGAACATCAAGAAATATCAAAAGGAGCGCTATCAAGAAGCACTCGCGGAACTACCGGTATTAGAAGGGGAAAGCGATGTTGAAGCCAAGCAAAGAAGGATGTCGTATATGTTCATCACCCGCTTCCTTCCATTTATGCTGGACCGGAAAGACCGGGCAAGCATGATGACTGGCTTCGAAGTCCGGGTACCCTTCTGCGACTACCGCCTTGTTGAATACCTGTGGAATATCCCGTTTGAGATGAAGAATATCGATGACATCGAGAAGGGCATCCTCCGCCGGGCTTTTAAAGGATATCTCCCTGATGATGTGCGGAACAGACGGAAGAGTGCCTATCCGAGTACGAAGGATGATGCGTATCTAGCAGGAGTCCAGAAGTGGATGACTTCCATATTAGATGATCCTTCTTCCCCAATTCTTGAGTTGATCGATGAAGAGGCTGTCAGAAAGATTGCAGACGGAGATAGCAGTCTTCCTGATTCCAGTGCAAAAGGTTTATTGGATTATTTAATCCAAGTGAATGGATGGTTGAAAGAGTACAGCATTAAAGTGGCGATATAATCTGGAGGAGCCATGGGGACAGGCCCCCTGGCTCCTTTTTCTATTCATGGGTGCTGGTACTGCGTCGAATTGTATAAGTATTTATCAATTTCCGGGGAAATAGTTGTAGAAGTATGTAAGATTATTGCCTATCGGATGTCCAGCCAGGCTAATGGTATCAGGATTGATTCATTCCCTGAAGCTTACCCTCATTTACTTTATCTTGCCTATCTCCTCACAAAATGGAATAATATACCTATGAATTTGTGTATTTCCAAGGAGGAATGACCTATCCGCACTGAAACTGACGCCGAACATTATTTCCACACTACTGAAATAAGCACCTTCACCATTAATGAAAACGAAGACACACTCGTGTTCAGCACGAACCTAAACGGGACCTTTAATCTATGGGCCATGGATCTACCCCACTTGTTCCCTTATCGGTTAACGACTATTAACCAGAATAGCAGCCTCATCCATATTCATCAAAATCAAATTGTCGCAACCTTCGAGAAGGATGGCGATGAAAATCAGCAATTGCATCACATGCCTATATCAGGAGGTACCCCTGTCCCCTTCCATGAAGAGGAATCCGGTTCCACTTGCTATCACGCCTGCTTTACAGATCAGGAAATGTACTACTCTACCAACTACGAAAACCCATTGTTGAACATCTATAAAACCGATTTACAAACGGGCCATACCACCCTTATCCAACAAGGTGATCATGTTCCGATCGTTGTGGTTGCCGCCTCTTCCGACGGGTCTTATGTCTTTACTGAAACGTATTCAAACACACATGCCACTGCCTTTTACCAATCTGGTGGTAGTAAAGTGAGCCTGGTACCTGATGCTAAGACACCTCATACAATCAGTGATGTATACATGACCAAGGATGTGATTTATTTCACCACTAATTTTGGAAAAGAATTTTCATACCTTGCTTCTTTTAACCTTTCAACCTATGAATTCCACCCTCTTTTTACATTAGATAAAGAAGAAATCACTTCGATCCAGTTCAATGAAAAATCGAATCAGATAATCATGACTTCTGAAAAAGGTGTAAGGGATCATCTATATGTCTATGATTTGTCGACGTGTGAAGGAGAGAGAATCGATACCCCCTGCGATGTCGTCAAAAAAATGAAGGTAACCAAGAACGGAAACATCTTTGTGCTTGGAATTTCTGCTGACAAGACGGATACCATTTTCAAAAGGGAAACGAACGGCAGCTGGACACAGGTGACGAACACCAAAGTACTTGGCGTGCCTGAAGGTAACATGATTAAACCGGCCATCGTCCACTACGAAAGCCACGATGGCCTGGAAATCGAAGCCCTGCTGTATAAACCGGAGAAAGCCAATGGATTCACTATCCTCTGGCCACATGGGGGACCCCAGAAAGCAGAGCGTATGATTTACAGACCTGTGATTCAGTACCTCGTCCAAAGCGGCTATACCCTCTTCGCCCCCAACTTCCGGGGCAGTAAGTGCTACGGGGCAACATTCGAGAAGATGGTGGAACGGAACTGGGGGGACGGGCCTCGACACGACTGTGTCGCTGGAATGGAATGGCTTATACAAGGGGGTGTTGCTGAAAAGGGCAAAATCGTGGCGATGGGCGGAAGCTACGGTGGTTACATGAGTCTGCTTCTCGCAGGACGACACCCCGAGTACTTCTGTGGGATTGTCGACATATTTGGCATATCGAATCTATTAACCTTCCTGAAAAATGTTCCGCCAAGCTGGAGAACCCTTATGAATCAATTGGTGGGAAATCCTGAAACAGACTATGAGAAGCTTGTAAGAGACTCACCTATTACCTATATCAACCATATGAATTCTCCCATGTTCATCATACACGGGGAGAACGATCCGAGGGTGAAGACCGAGGAGTCGGAGCGAATTGTAAGTGAATTGAAGAAAAAAGGGGTCTCTGTTGAGTACCTCGTGTTTCATGACGAAGGTCATGGTTTTTCTAAAAAGAAGAATGAAATGCGGGCTAATAAAGAAATTCGCAGTTTTTTGGATGGGCTGGTAGAGGCAAATCTTGAGGCTTGCCACAAAAGATAGAGAGCTTTTTATAATGAGTAATATTGGCGTTTCTCTCATGCATATAAGTGCTTCCCTCATATGTATCGGTATCAGCATCCCGTTACTTTTAGGTAAAATCAAGATGAATACGTATTATGGAATCAGGATTTCAAAATCATTCGAATCTGATGAAGCCTGGTTTAAGATCAATCGATATGGGGCCTTGCAGATGATTGTATGGTCTGTCCCTTTATTTCTAATCGGAATCATCGTTCTGTTTTTGCCCCCTTTTACGGAGACAACTGAGGTTATTCTGGTGTTTTTACCGTGTATGTGGCTCGTTCCACCTGTTGTACGAACTTTCTTTTATGCCAAAAAACTATAATCAGTTCATATATCAAAGGAGATTCGGCCACATAAATGCCAAATCTCCTTTTCTTTTAGGACGTTTTTTTATTTCCCCCTTGTTCTGAAACCCGTTTCATACTTTATATTGAAATAGAAGGTGAGAACTCACCTTTATATGATTGGCGTAACGCATCAGATGCGGCGTGACAATCTTCCCTAAAAAGTGTTCATGTTCATTGAACACTTTTTTACTTTATCCCCTTTTTAAATGAACATACTTACCAAACAAACCCTAGGGCAAGAATATTTTTTTGATAAAATGTTTGAATATTCTATAAATGGTTAGTATAATAGAAAAAAGGTCAAGGAGCTGATTTTCATGAAGAAGTATTTGCTGAACTCACCACAGTCTGATGTAAATCACATGGATTCACTATTTGCAGAAATGATATTGGACGAGGCACTGCTGACATTTCGGAAAGAGCAAATCGCAAAAGGGATTGACCAGGCATTATGTAAGAGGAATAAAAAAGAATTCCTGCGGTTGACGGAGGAATTGAAGGAAATTCAGAGTGTGGGATAATTAAATATTTCAATAAATAATAAGAGGACCTTTCCCTATTGATTTGAAGTTGGGAATGGGTCCTCTTTTATGTTCTAAGAATCGTTTTCTTTTATACTAAATCTACCCTACATGACCTCACGACACATAATCAATCGTCGCTCCGCCTATCTCCGCTTCCCTGCCAAAGAGTCTCGAATAGACCCCGGATTGATTCTGAAGAAGTTCAGCGTGTTTCCCTTGCTCTGCAATCCGTCCATCCTCCAGGACGACGATTTGATCCGCAGACAGGACCGTGGATAAACGGTGGGATACGATGATGATCGTTTGGTTCTTCCCTGCCCGCAGTACGGCTTCGTTGATCTTCGTTTCCGTGATGGGATCAAGGGCGGAGCTTGCTTCATCCAAAATAAGAATGGGAGCATCTTTAAGAAGGGCCCTTGCAAGGGACAGACGCTGCTTCTGTCCTCCGGAAAGCAGGCTTCCCCTTTCACCGACCGATGTAAAGAGCCCTTCAGGCAGCGTCTCGATCAGATCACCGAGACCGCTGTCTTCGAGTGCTTTCAAGAGCTCCCCATCCGTCGCATCCCTCTTTCCGATTCGCAGATTATCAGCGAGTGTTCCACTCCTCAGCATCACATCCTGGGTGACAATGGCCATCTGCGAACGCAGCCACGCTGTATCCCACTCCCGGATATCCCTACCATCCACTTCGATTCGCCCAACACCCGTATCGTATAGCTTGAACAAGAGATCGACAATCGTGGATTTTCCAGAGCCGCTCGGTCCGACCAATGCCCATTTCTCCCCGGCACCTATGGAAAAAGAAACACCCTTTAATACATTTTCATCTTTACCAGGATAAGAAAATGCGACGTCCTGTAGACGGATGCTTCCGATTGCCCGTTCACCGGCAAAGCCTTCAGACACCTCCGCTTCCGACACTTCCTCGCTAAGCAAAATTTCTGAACGATCCAACGCCGGACCGGTCCTTCTGACAGAAAGCCAGTTTCTGAGAAGCCTTTGCATCTCATTTGCCGCAATGGTCACGAGTCCGCCGGCCGTCAGCATCTGGCCACTTGTCAGTCCTTGGTTCCAGATTAAGAGTGTACTGATCAAATAGACCAGTCCCAGGGCAAATCCGTTATAACTCGCAATGACGACAACGGATTGCATCCTCGCTTTTAGTTCTTTCACCGAGTGCTGCACGAAACTGTCACGGATGGAGATGACGCTGTCCACTTCACTGTCCGATACGCCCATGACCCGTGACAGATGGATCCCCGTCACTGACTCTCTCAACCTTTCAAGATATCTCGACGCTTCTTTCCTCGCATCTGCAGAGGCCAAACGTGTTCTTGCTCCAACGACATTAGAAGTCCAGTAGAAAATCACGCCAAGGACGACGCTTGTAATCATCAGATAGGGATGAATCCACAGGAGCACCAGGCTATAAATGAAGACCCCCTGCACGCTTGCCATGAAAGTGGACCCTTCCCACGCGAGGAAATTGTGAAGGGTGTCCGGATCATCCGATACCCTCGCAAGCATTTCTCCCGTGGAATTATGATGGTAAAAAGAATACGGGACGACCTGCAGATGGCGGAACAGACGAAGCTTCTGCCAATTCGTCACAGTCTTTGCGGTCTGATGACAGAAGTACTCGTCGATGACCATCATGACCAGATCCAATACTGCAGATAAAATCAGGAGCCACATCAATCCCCATAGCCAGTTGTAGTGTTCGTTCGGAATGATCGTATCCACAAGCCAGCTTAAGGCAAGAGTCGGGATCAATGCTGAAAACACCTGGCTGATCGCGATGACGACAGAATCCGCGATGACCCATTTTTTATACGGACGGAGAAAGCTCAGCACTCTTCTGCCGTCGCGATTTTTCTTGGCGCTCATCCAATCAACTCCCTTTCAAGCTCGCTGTATTGAGCCCTGTATAATTCATAATACTTCCCTTGCATCAGAAGCAGTTCTTCATGAGTGCCTTTTTCCGCCACGACTCCTCCATCGAGAAGAATGATGACATCCGCGTTCCTTACGGTGACAAGACGGTGAGCGATGGTGATCGTGGTCCGTCCCGGAATCAGTTTTTCCAAGGAAGCCTGCACCCGCTCCTCCGTTTCCCCGTCAAGGGAAGAAGTCGCTTCATCGAAGATCAGGACAGGCGGCTGTCTGAGGATGGCACGAGCCATGGCCACCCTTTGCCTCTGTCCGCCTGAAAGCTTCAATCCCCTCTCCCCTACGATTGTTTCATATCCTTCCTCCAGTGAAAGGATCAATTCCTTCAATCCTGCCGCTTCTACTGCCTGATCGAGTTCTTCTATCCTCGCATCGGGTTTTCCGTATAACAGATTCTGCCTTAATGTACTATTCAATAGAAACGTCTCCTGAGAAACGACCCCTACCTGCTGGCGGAAGCTGTTCCGATTATAGTCGAATAGATTCTTATCATCGATCATCACCGAACCCTGCTGCGGTTCATAGAGTCCCAGTAACAGCTGGACAAGCGTACTCTTCCCTCCGCCGCTCGTTCCGACGATCCCAATATGGTTCCCCTCATCGAGGGACAACGAGACGCCTTTTAACACCTGTTTATTCGTCCCGGGATACGAAAACCAAAGATTCTGCAAGTCTATTTTTCCTTTAACAGGACCAAATGCAGGAAGCTTCTCCTCATGTTCTTCAGGCAGATCGAAATATTCGTAAATCCGCTGAAGAGCCGGAATCGCCTGTTGAATCGTCAAGGCATGTTCTGCCATGGATCTCACCGGTAAAAACATGATGGGAATGAAGCTCAGACAGGCAACGAGCGTCCCTATCGTGATCGTTCCATCCCAGATCGCCCAGCCTCCGATCAGCATGACGACACCCGGTGCTGCGATATTAAAGAGATTCCCGAGGCGCCAGTTCACCTTTCCGATCAGTGCTGCCCGAATCGAGAATTGCTTCCAATCACTCAGCTTCTTCTCCTGAGTGCCAACTTCCACATCCTGCGTCTGATAGGTCCTTACCAATCGTACACTTTCAATGCTTTCCTGCAGATGCTGATACATGTCTGCACTCATCTCACGCTGGACCGCGCTCATCTTCCGCATTTTTTTACCCAATGTAAAGGAAGGGATGATATAAATGGCAAAAACCGCGAACATGACAATCGCCGCAGGCCAGAATAAAACAAACACCGTGGAAAAGGCAGCGACCGCTCCCACTACTTGCTGCAGGATACGGGGAACGACCGTATTGTTCAGGTTCTGAATCGATTCCACATCATGTGTCAAACGGAAAAGCATATCCCCTCTCGGCGTCTTCGAGAAAAACGACATCGGAGTCCGGTGCAGCTTTCTGAACGCCCGGATCTGCATATCTGTGATCACATCAAGGCCGATCTTCACCTGCACATATTCCTGCATCGTTTCGAACAGGGATTTACCGAGATAGGCACCGAGAATCCCGCCTACTACCCATACAAGAAAATTCAGATCCCCTCCGACAATGACGTCATCCACCAATCGTTTCACAAGAATCGACGGCACGATTGTAAAGAGTCCGCCGATGACGGAAAACACGAGTGCCACCAAAAGCTTCCTCCAATAAGGTTTAAAATGGTTTAACGTTATTTTTAATAAGTTCATGTAGAACCCCCTCCAAAATTCTATTTTATACCAACAGATGAAAATATTCACTATAATTTGAATACAGTATAAATTAAGTATATTCATCCTTTCAGTCACCATCTTCGGTCGATGGGGCGTATGGGTTCTACGACTTTTGGATGAAGAAAAAGCTGATCCCCGACGTGGGATCAGCTTATCCTATCACTCAATATAGCCACTCAGGTTCTTTCCGCGAATATCGTCCCCATTCACCCATTCCTGTAAGTTCACGTCCAGAACCTCCTTGCACCCTGCAATGGTTGTAAGGATTCTTGAATCAGGCGTAAGTTTCCATAGTTAGCTCAAAATCTGGCTTACGAGCATATCTATAAATTTTAATTAATGATCTCCAATGTCCTCAAAATCCAATTGATAACTATACCTATTTAGTGTAATATTACACAAAAGGAGTGATTTTTACATTGGATATCTTGTTCATGATTTTAGTTGGCTTTCCGATTTTATCAATCATTACAGGAATTTTAGGATATTTCTTATTTAATAACCTCTTTGTCTCACCTATATTCGTCCTTCTATCTGCGCTTGTTGCCACGTTTACTGTTTTCAATGATTCGTTTCTGCTATGGGTATTTGTGTATACCTGCTTAGCTTTTCTTTCTGGTTTGGGGATAAAAATCTTTAAAGAAAATAAGGGGTCAATATGAGAAACTACCTGTCAGGAATGCTATTTAGTTTACTCTCATTACTTTCGTTTCTTTTCATTCGAACAGTTGACGGTTTATGGGGCTCTTTTGCTTGGTCACTTCTTCTCACGATTGTTGTATTTCTTTTCTATAGAAGGAAGATAAATTGGGATAGAAAAGATATCATTGTGATTTCGTTCAGTACGGGTCTTTTCTATCTACTTTTTGCTTCCTTTGGTATCAGTCTATATCCACCCGAACCGATTAGAGATCTGGGTGATATCATCATGCCTTACCTGCATGCAGGTATGTTTGGGGTGTATACGATGATTGTGATGTTTTTATCCGGAATGGTCTTTAACAAGCTTAGAAGTTGAAAATCCCCCACATACAAAAAAAGCTGAAGAGTCCACCCCTTCAGCTTTTCTTCACTCTATTCACTTCACACCCTCAACCAGTTCCCGCATGGAGTTCAACTTAGCTGAGAGCTCCAGGAACCACTCTTCGTCTCCCGTTTCAAGGGCCAGGTCGATCAGGTACTGGATCTGTTCTTTGTTTTTGACATGCGTATCGGGTATTTTGTTTATTTGTCTGTTTAACAGGGGAAGTATTTTCCCTTCGATGGTTTTATTATCGCTGGTCACGATTTTCGCTTTAACAGCTTCTCCTTTGGTGTCCAGGTTCTCAATATAGCCGATGACCAGTTCACCGGTAAGCAATGTCCCTTTTACCCAATCTCCAACTTTTAATATAGACTGTTCATTTGACATTCCCTTTCACCTTCCTAACTGTAATGTTATTTGTTACATTTATTCGAGAGAATAGCCTTTTACGCCTTCTCTTGATGAATCATTTCAACGATATCTTTTATCGTATAGTCCTTTAAGTAATCCCCCAGTTTTTCTTCTGCACCGAGGAAAATCTGGAACAGGACATTCTTCATATTGGCGCCGACGAGGCACTTATCATTGGTAGCGGTGCATTTTGGCTGCAAGGCGCCTTCTGATGTGATTTTATAAATATCCCACAGATTAATGTCACTCAGGTCCATGGCAAAGATGAATCCGCCGCCTGTCCCTTCTTTCGACGCAATGAATCCCTGCTTTTTCAGAAGACTGAGGACTTTGCGGATCCGGACAGGATGAACCCCTGCACTTTCCGAGATCGCATCGCTTGTCGACATGCGGTCCGTCTGCAGTGCCAGATACGTCAAACTATGGATGGCTAAGGTAAAGTCGCTATTCATGGACTGCCTCCTTCCCGGATGTTACTGTAATGGTAACTTTTACAGTTTAGACTGTCAAGAATCCGGTTTATGATCAGTTGGCCAATTTCTGTAGCTCATTGTATTCGAAATTACGAATCTTCCTAGGAAGAAAACTGCGAATTTCTTCATCGTTGTAGCCAATCTGCAGTCTTTTTTCATCCAGCATGATCGGTCTTTTCAAAATCAGTGGATTTTCTTTAATCAATGTATATAAATCTTGGAGTGGCAACGAATCAATGTCTACCTTTAACTCCTGGTACGCCTTTGATTGTTTGGAAATGATGTCCTCTGTTCCATTTTCCGTCAGGCGGAGGATCGACTTGATCTCATCAGGTGTCAATGGTTCTGTCAGCATGTTACGCTCCACATATGGTATTGTATGTTCCTCAAGCCACGCTCTCGCTTTGCGGCAGGACGTACAGCTTGGTGTCAGAAATAGATTAACCATGTGTTTACACACTCCTTGTTAAATGTAATAAAAAAAGTAACAGTTTCAATTTAAAAATATTACCCTTCTTCCGGGTACACTGTAATAATAATATTTACAGTTAGAGATGTCAACCTTTTTTAGAAAACTCTTTTTGAGAACGTTGTGATTATTCCTTACCCGATATGCTAAATTGATAAACGTAAAATTGATCGCATTGAATCCTCTGAAGTTTTTGTAAACAAAAGATGACATCATATCCGGCCACCTCCACTTTTCCAGACGAAACATTGATCAATGTCGTCAAAATTTGGACCCTCGTTGATTTCCCTGCTCCATTCGGTCCTATAAAAGCGAAGACCTCCCCTTCCTCGACTCGGAAAGATACATCCTTCACTGCCTGTACGATTCCTTTTTTAAATGTTTTGGTTGGATTCTCCACTACAATCCTGCCATTCATGAGCATCCCTCCGTTCTATCTATTTCATATTCGAGGGGGGGATTGGTTTATCCTTTATTGGGTGTGTGCCGATGTGTTGGCATGTCAAAGGGACAGGCACCTTGGCTCTTAAGAGTGAACCGGGGTGACTGTCCCTTTGGAACTCATGAATTCATGTGTTATTGCAATCATCTTTTCTGGTTGCTCAAGTATGGTCCAGTGCCCGCTTTCTTCTACTTCATAAAGGATGGCGTTATTCAAATGCACCAAAACGTTTTCCTTTATATAGTCAGGCGATAAAATATCCTGTGACCCTTGAGCAATCATGATGGGGAGGGGCTGTAAAACAGGCAAAGACGGAATAAGGTTGTAATGGTGGTCAAGTTCTTTCCCGATATGCTTAAGAGCATCCTGGTTGTATGAGATCGTTGTTTTCTTTTTTAATATGTCGACTGAATACACGTAATGGGGGTCTAAAAGTTGTTCAAGCTTCCTAGAAGAATCGACCCCCAAGAGAGAAGAAAGAGAATAATACCCGAGAAGCATTTTCTTGTAGAATCCGAGTTTCCGTAAAAGGTTTTCCTTGAACGCCCGATAATGCTTAGAGGTTAAGCCTACGGTAGCAGTAAGGACCAGTTTATCAATGCGGTCCGGATGCTTCGCCGCATATGAAAGGGCCAGGATGCTCCCCCAAGACTCACCGAAAAGCGTCATTTTTTCCAGGTTGAGGGCTTTTCTGATTTCTTCGAGATTGTTGACTTCATCGTCTACGGAATATGAATGTCCTTCCTCTACTTCAGACCTTCCGCACCCCGTTTGATCATAAAAAATAATCTGAAAGCTTTCCCCTAAAGGCTCCATGTGAGGGAGGAAATAGTCAGAACTCCCTCCAGGACCGCCGTGAAGGAAAACAATCGGGGCCCCTGCTCCTTTTTTAGTGATAAAAACGTTCTTTCCGTTGATCATGACATGCTTTTCTTCCATTAATCCATAAGCCTCCTATTAATGAATACATACACACCCGTTAACAGAACCAACATGACCACCACAAGAATGGTTCCCTCATGGGAATAATCGATAAAACTATTCATGATCACCATCAACCCTAATGGAAGAAAGAAGAGAAGCCCCGTTACCGTTCCTAATAAAGACTTATTTTTGACCATCTTTTCATTGAAGCCTGCGAGCAGCCATGTTTGTTTTTTGATACCGACTAAGTATGAAACCAGGATAAGAGCAAGACCGATCACCAGCAAACCGTAGTCCATATTGATTCCTCCTTTTGTTCATATTAGTACATCTACGTTTCAGCTCCGCGAAAGTTCCATATTTTTACTAAAAAAAAGCCCCAATGGCATGCCATGGGAACTGTTCCTACTATATATTAAGGCATTGAGCTGACAGCAAAATAGATAAATACAGTTGCCACCATCAAAAACACCATCGAGCCATTTGAGATGGCGAGTATTCTTCTATTTAGTCTCACTTTATCCAGCTTGATTTGAATGATCAATCCGATTGCTACAATGGCGATCCAAACCGAAATGCCTAAGGGTGAAAATAAGTATCCTGAATTCATGACCCACAGGATCAAGATGATGAAGTGGATCAAAATGAAGACCAAAGCCATTTTCTTCATACTCTTCCCTCCCGTCCTTGCAGGGAATGTTCGGTTGGAAAGTGGGTTGCCCCACCCTTGCCTTTCACATGTTTCAATGTTGCTACAATCAAAAAGCTGACGATGACGAGGAGGAGCCATGAGCTGACCTTCCCGAGGTGGACAAGGCTCCAGGCTTCAGTCTGATTCGGGTATTCCCAGGCACCGAAGAAGGTTGCGATGTTTTCAGCGATCCAGATGAAGAATCCGATGAGGATAAATGATAGAGCGAGGGGCATGTGGTACCGCCTCCCGCCTACCTCATATTCGACCCACGTTTTCCAAAAGACGACGATGACAAGACCCGAAAGCCACCAGCGGATGTCGATCCAATAGTGGTGGGTGAAAAAGTTCAAATATATTGCTGCGGCGAGGGCAACGACTGACCAAAACGGCGGCCACCGGATCAGTTCCACCTTGAGCCTCCTCCACGCCTGGCACAGGTAGCTTGCTACACTTGCATACATGAATCCGCTGTATAAAGGGACACCGAAGAGTTTGGAATAGCCTTCCCCGGGATAAGACCACGAGCCCATATGTACCTTGAACAGTTCAAGGGCAAGGCCGATCAGATGGAACAGGGTAATGACCTTCAGTTCATCCCGGGTTTCGAGACCCGATTTCACCATTCCCCATTGCATCACAAGGCAGATCAGGAGCAGCCAGTCATACCTCGGCAGGAAGGGAAGCGGGATGATTTGAGTCAACGCCAATGACGCAAAGATGACCACAGGAAACAAGCAGGACAGAGCCTGCTCCCAGCCGAACCGAAGGAGTTGTTTGCCCGCTCTCATGATCATGACCCTGCTTCTTCATCCCGTTGATACTCAAGCAGATCTCCCGGCTGACAATCAAGGGCCTTGCATATCGCGTCGAGGGTGGATAAACGAACCGCCTTTGCCTTCCCATTTTTCAGGATCGACAGGTTTGCCATGGTGATTCCCACTTTTTCTGAAAGCTCCGTCACACTCATTTTCCGTTTCGCAAGCATCACATCAATATTGATTATAATTGCCATAATTTCACCTCAGACCGTTAAATCATTTTCAGATTTGATTTCTATGGCATTGTTCAGTAGCTTCTGGAGAACCGCCGCGAATACCGCAATGACGGCTGATCCGAAGATGAAGATCATCCCGATCACGATAATGCCCGGTGCGTCATCCACCTCCGCCAGCACATAAAAGAGCGGCAATCCTGCTACATAGAAGAGACTGATTACAATGGCACACTTTTTGATAATTTTCAACGCCTTCACGGATGCCCCAGAGAAAGCGTTGTTCCGGTCAATCAACATTAACAATTTAAACGCCTGAAACAACGCTGTGTAAAAAGGAATCGCCGATGCATACATGACGACCAGCATCCCATAAACGACATAGGCTACCTTCGAACCCGCAGCCTCCATTGCGATCAGTGGTAATCCGATCAAGCACA
Organism: Bacillus sp. es.034; assembly: GCF_002563655.1. Lineage (GTDB taxonomy): Bacteria > Bacillota > Bacilli > Bacillales > Bacillaceae_B > Rossellomorea. The sequence continues at coordinate 4,258,705 of NZ_PDIY01000001.1, forward strand.
AAGCGGCAATGGGAGCCCCGATTAGAAAAAGAGCAATCTTCAAAAAAAGTGTTTCCCGTTTCATTCATAGCACCTCACTTGATAATATAGTATGAATTTAACATGTTGTTTATTGATTTACAATAAATAATTATTATTTTTTAATATAATATTATTGTTAAAGTGAACGATTAGTGAGGGACGGACCTCAAATCACAGTGAAAAATCCAAGTGAATCGGCCTTTTGAAGGTCCGTCCCTCAAAAAAAGGAGTCCGACCAATAGGCCGGACTCCTTTAAGGAATGACGTTTATAGACTATTCATGCGCGAGTACTGTGCGCGATTGTTTTCTTTCCTGGAAGTAGTAGAGTACGAGTGTTGCGGCAACCAGGATACCCATGATCATGTACAGTGAACGGTAGCCAGTCAACGGAATAAGGAAGCCAAGTACATATGGCCCGAATCCAAGTCCTGCATCCAGGGAAATGTAGTAGGTTGACGTTGCAAGCCCCACACGCTCAGGTGGAACAGCCTTCACGGCAATCGCCTGAGTGACGGATTGCATATTACCGAATCCAAGTCCAATCAGAACCCCTGAAAGAAGCAGGATCATCGTGTTACCAGCCGCACTTAACAGGAACAATCCAGCCGCGAACAGGACAAACGCCGGCAGCATGACGGCCTTGGCACCTTTTGCATCCATCAGTCTACCTGTGAATGGACGCGATACAAGGATTGCTACGGCGTAGACTACAAAGAACACGCTCGCTGCTTCTACAAGATCGATGTCGATGGCATAGAAATTAATGAACGACAGGACACTTGAGTAAGCAAGGGAAACGAACAGCACGACAAGCGCGATAGGCAATGCCTTTGGCTCGATGAAGCTTGACAGACTCAGGCGTTCTTTATCCGCTTTTTTCCCAGCCGGTTTCTTGACAACCGGGATTTTCACGAACAGTGAAATGATATAGCTGATGACCCCAAGCGCAAGACAGAAGGCAAAGATCGTTGTGAAGCTTGCATGCTGACTTAAGAAAAGTCCGAAGAATGGGCCAACAGCGGTTGCGAGTGTGATGCTCATACTGTAGTAACCGATTCCTTCCCCTTTCCGACTCGCAGGGATGATTTCCGCTACAATGGTACCGGTGGCCGTACTGACCATCCCGAGTGCCACCCCGTGAAGAAAACGAGTAAGCAGTAGGAAACTGATACCGCCCTCCACAAAATACAGGCATGAAGTGGCAATGAATGCGACCATGCCGACAAACAGCATTTTCTTATTTCCGATGGTCGTGATCATCCGGCCAAGGAATAGACGTCCGATCAATGTCCCGATGATGAAGATCCCGGTCACCAGACCCGCCTGACTTTCCGATGCACCGAATTCATCCACGGCATAGACTGCCATGGTGACAAGCAATAAATAAAAGATCAAATAGATGAAAAAGTTGGCGATGGACATGAGCGTGAAGTCCTTCGTCCATAGCTTTGACTGTGTCTGGCTCATCTGTAAAACTCCTTATCTGTTCAAATTTTCTTTGATTTTTTTCATCATTTCCATCATTTCAAGCTGCTTCTCTTCGCTGATTCCTTCCATGATGGTCTGTTCAAAACGGTCGATGGTTTTGCGGGCATTCTCATACACTTCGATCCCCGACTCCGTCAGCTGCATCCGCTTTTCCCGACGATCCTTCCCTGGAATACGCTCGATATAGCCCGCTTCCTCCAACTGATGAACCGTCCTCGTAATCGTCGGTTTCTCCACACTCTGATAGTTTGAGATCTCCACATTGGAGGCAGGTCCGTTATGGTAAAGATTATATAAAATCGTCCACTGAGCCCTATGCAGACCGTGTTCATTCAGCTGAACATTCAATTGATTCTCAAATGGCCTGTAGAGCCTGATCAGCTCCTGAAAAAACTGTTGTTCCGATTTCATTTGATGGATTCTCCTTCTTATATAGTTATCTTAGGTAATGGTTACCTTGGGTAACTATTATATAGTAACAGATGATTGTAGGGTTGTCGAGTTGGGAGAGTTGAGGGATGATTTGAACGGATTTTTCGCAAAAAACAAGCCCTTCTTCGTAGGACGCAGGTTAACTTGGACGAACCAAGTCAGAGCTATAATACGAAAAGGGCTGTTCATTTAGTATGGTCAAAAGCAGAATGAAATATACACGTGCTTTAGTAAAAACTTCTTTTCTCTTAACCTATTAATTTCTAGGATCCACATAATCCGGATAATCCGTAATGATCGCGTCCACGTCCATATCGAATAAGAAATCTGCCGCTTCATGACTGCGCACTGTCCATGACCCGATTTGCATGTCCAGGGAATGAACATCTTCCACTACTTGTTCAGTGACGATTCCATAGCTCGGGTTGAACCATTCTGCGTACGTAGAGATTTCTTTTAATGCTTGGGGTGTCGCTTGCGACTGACTCCAGGCTAAAACTCCGACTGGAACTTTTGGAAGGAGTTGATCCATCTTTTTCATCGAGTCAAAATTAAAGGATTGAAGAATGATTTTTTCGTTTTGCGGTGTATCGAGGTGACGTTCCTTTAATGCATCAGCCACTTGTTCCTCAATACCAGGATAAAGCTCCGGAGACTTCATTTCGATTAAGATTCCCACTTTTCCATGATAGCGATCCAGAACCTCTTCAAATGTCGGGATTTTTTCTCCTGTAAACTGTTCGCCTTTCCAGCTTCCTGCATCAAGACTCTTCATTTCCTCGAGTGTCAGATCCCCTACTTTTCCCGATCCATCGGTTGTGCGATCCACTGATGTGTCATGGATGACAACCAATTCACCATCTTTGCTTCGTTGAACATCGATTTCGATATAATCCGCCTTCATATCGACAGCGAGATCATAGCTTGCGATCGTATTTTCAGGTGCATAGGCTGCAGCCCCTCGGTGAGCAATATTTTCCACCTGCTTTTTCTCACCCGCTGTCGGCTCTTCTGCAAACGCCTGACTAAATGGACTCAATAACAATGAAACTGCAATTCCAGTACCGACTAAAAACTTTTTGTTCATGTTCTTCATCTCCTATCCCTAATATGTATTCGACTACATTTTAGGGAAGGGATGTTAAGTGGGTATGTAGTTTGGTACCCATCTTGATAAAGGTTGTGTGAAGGAAACTCAATCTATTTTCTTAGGGATTTTTACAAAAAAGGAAAGAATAATTGGAATGTAGTATTATTTGCTTACTTCGCAATCTACTTCAGATCACTCATCTCCCATACTTTCTCCTCTCCCGTTTCCATATTCTTCACTTTAAACTGATTCTTCTTAACCTCCTCTTCTCCTATCACAATCACATTCCGCACCCCTTCTTTGTTTGCTTTCTCCAAAAGCTTTCCTAATTTCCGGCTGCTCATCTCAAGTTCGACGATATAGCCTTTTTTTCTTAAATCATTTGCCACCCGTAGAGCTTCCTTCCCTGTGCCGAGTGGAATGACGTAATAGTCAACGTTGGAAGCTTTCTTCGCGTTTCGCTGAGTCGCCATGATGGCTGCATAAATGACGTCCAATCCAAACGAAATGCCGACGGTCGAGATTTTTTCATCTGTTCCCAGCAGCCCACCGATAGCATTATCATATCGTCCGCCACTACCGATGCTTGATGTAATGGACCCGTCCGTTAAAAATATTTCATAAATGGTCCCCGTGTAGATTTCCAGGCCTCTTGCTAAAAAGGGATTGAAGACGCATTGCTCATCGATTTCGAGGAATTGAAGATAGGAAGTCAGTTCCTTTAATTCATTCAACCCTTCCCTGATTTTGCCGTTTTGATCGGCGTATGATTCGAAATAGTCCAATCGGTTATTGTTCGTGTCTGTTAAAAATTGCTGGATCAATCGGTTAGTGCTGTCCGCAATGGACAGGTCAGAGAGTTCTGAGATGACCGCATCGACACCAATCTTTTCGAGTTTGTCGAGGATCAAGACTGCTGGATTGATTCGATCCGCTTCCATACCGAACACTTCAAGCATCCCCGTCAGAAGTTTCCGGTTATTGTATTGAATGGTCACCTTCATATTGAGCTTTGCGAATGCATCCAACGCCATCATCATCAACTCAGCTTCTGCCACCTGTGACTCGACGCCCACAATATCCACATCGCACTGAGTGAATTCCCGAAACCTTCCCGCCCTGATAGGTCCGTCCCTGAACACTTTTCCGATTTCATAACGCTTGAACGGCATGGGGATGGTCGGGTTCATGGCCGCTACCTTGGCAAAGGGAATCGTCAAATCATAGCGCAGGGCGAGATCCCTTTCTCCTCTGTCCGTTAAGGTGTACATCTCTTCCAGGATTTCAGCACCACCCGCGTATTTCGAGGCTAGCAGCTCTGTGTAATTCAGGATGGGGGTCTCGAGGGGCTTGCAGCCGTATTGGATGAACACGTCTTCCAGCGTCCTTCTTACTTCCCTTCTGATCACTTCCGCCTCCGGTAAATAATCCTGCGTCCCTTTAACATTTTGATAATCCATCTTCTTCATTTTCATCTTTCTTCTCCTCCTTTTTTGTATAAAAAAAAGAACCACACTTGATAAGCGAATAACTTAATCAAATGCGGTTCTATGGGAAATAACCTTCCTATGTGCGATTATTAAAAATCGGATAGCAAGGTTACTCGATATGATGATGGAATTGTGTGAATGAGCGTTGCTTGTTGATGAAAGTCATATTTATCCACCTCTTATTTTCATATACGTTATCATATAAGAAAGGTGATTTCAATACTTAATAGCATCAAGGATGAGAGAAGGGACAGCTATACGTTCCCCCTGATTTCTCGGATCGTACTTCTTAGAACGAAAGATGACGCCGTCAGCACCATCCCAGTCATGTTGATGAAAGTTACCTTTCTCGTCAAAATACTCAAGTAGTCTCACTTCAAACCCAGCCGTTTCAAATAATTCCGTTAACAACCTGTAGTTATAAACGATCTTATGGCTGGCAGCAGGATGTTCTTCCGGACCGGGTCCCCCTATTTGTACAACCTTTTGATAGTCTTCATCAGGAAAATACCCATCAGGTACAGCACAACGGATGTATCCAGAGAGCTTAAGATACTTCATGCATATCTTTGCTGCCTGTAACCCTTCTTCATATGAAAGGTGTTCCCATACATGCTCTGCCAATATAGCGGATATCGAGCTTTCTTGGAACTTATTTTGCCACGTCGTTTCGTCCAGTAAGTTCAGGTCTTTTTCCTGGGTATGCAGCCATCCGGGATTATTATGATATTCTCCTGCCCCGATGACGACCTTGAGTTCTGTTTGGGTATTGTTCATTTGGGTTCCCTCACTTTAGTGATTTTCTATTTTATCCCAAAAATATTCCCGACTTAAAACAACCAGTAATTTGTCGAGAAAACAGCAATTAACAAAATAGTATGAAATCCCGCTTCCATTATCGTATAGGTATATTCCCTATTCTCGCTCATCCACTTCTTCTCCATATAGGATTTCCATAATAACCTGCAGATGAAAAAGAAGGATATGATTAAATACGGTTGTAAAAATCTGCTTTCAAAGCTAGTACCAACAACCACTATCAGCCCGGCAATCATTACCACCACTGTTAAATTCCCTAGTAGCTTATCCCCTTTTTCATGTTGCTTATTAAGCATGTCGTGAGAGAAACACTTTCTCTTCTTCAAACCCAGCCACCTGCTAGTCACACGATGAAACAAGGTAACGAGAATGATGTAAATCCCAATAACGAAAAGGAGTTTCAGAAAAAATGTTGTCATAAGTCCCAACATCCTCATCTCCTTTCTTTATAATAGATGTCAGAATTGGCCCTTGTATTTCAGGGCAATGTACTCAGTATCCAACATACTCATCAAAATATCACTTTCAAACTTTAATTCAATTAATGACCCATACCGTTCAATACTTCGAATCCCTCAAAACAAATCCTTCCTTTACCGAAGGCCACTCCTCATCAACGATCGAATACAGAACGGCATTTCTGACATATCCATCTGACAGGATCCTTTCTTTTCTCAGTACTCCCTCTTTCACAGCACCCAACCGTTCAATTGCCTTCTGGGAACGGTGATTTCGTTCATCTGTTTTAAGCTGAACCCGCAACATTCCTAAACTTTCAAAACAATAGCGAAGGATCAAATATTTACAATTGGAGTTTACGAAAGACCTCTGATGATCTTTGCTGTACCACGTAGAACCCAGTTCACACGATTTTTGTGAAAGGTTGATTCCGAATACTCTGGTTGATCCTATGATTCTATTTTGTTCTTTTAACACGACCGCAAATGGTAAGGCCGTTTGTTGATCCCGTAGCTGGATGGCGGCTGTTACCCATTGATCCATTTGTTCGAGGGTTGTAATTTCACTAAACATAAAACACCATATCTCAGGATCGTTTGCTTCAAGGAGGGCAGCGGAATGATGAACCTCCAAGGGAATCAATTTGATTTTATCGTTTTCCAAGGTTGGCGGGGAATGAAAGAGATTGGTTTTCATATGTCCTCCTTTTTCATTTTATTTGAGTTCCGTCCCTCACTTTCGCTCGAGCTGAAACTCTTCTATTATCTTTTCCGCAACTTCTTCGGGATTCATATTTGTATTGTTGATTCTAATATAGTTCTCTCTTTCTATTTCCCCCTCGACCGAATTGAGGCGATGGGTATCCAGGGAAGCAAGCAACCGCTTCTCGGAGTCTTCGATATTTCGCTTCGACGGCTTATGCTGCAGTCGGTTCGGTGTGATGTTTCGTTTTAGTCGTACTTCCAGATCCGTTTCAAGCTCCACGAAATAGACTTCTGCCCCGTTTGATTCGAAAATGTCTGTGACTTTCTCGACCCACTTCCAATCCTTTTCTTCGTTGAAGGCCCACATGAAGGTAAAAATCATCCCGTACTGATCTGTTTTTGAGAAGGATTCAAAAATTTCGACTCTCAGCATGTTGCAGATTCTCCACATTTCCTCTGTGAATCCGAAGAAAGGCTGTAGCAATTCGATGGTCATATGGTTGTGAAACAGCTTCAGTTCTGTTCTTTTTTCCAGTTCTTGTCCCACCGTCATTTTCCCAACGGCCTGGGGCCCGAATAGTAAGATGAGTTTCATAGGAGTGTCTCCTTGTTGGTTATTTGCTAGTAAATTGCTTGTTTTTACTTTTCAATGAAGCACTAGCTTTCTTTCTAAACGCTATATGATCCGTTTGTCGAAACCAGTGAATTTCTTGATAGTATTATTCCACATCACTCGTATACTTCTCCGGCAACAATTCCATCACATTACACTTCACCAATTCTCCCCCATACGAAAGGATCACATCGGTATGTTTTCCATAATCGCTTATTAATTCCCTACACATTCCACAAGGTGCGACGACCCAGCATTTCTCGATGTCTTCGTGTGGATGGGGGTGGGCTACTGCGACAATCGTTTCAATCTCGTGGTCTCCTTCAGAGATGGATTTCCCGAGGGCCATCGCTTCTCCGCATACGGTGATTCTGCCGACGTTTGCTTCGACGTGGACAGCTGCATAGACCTTGCCGGAAGTTGCTCTGACAGCTGAACCAATGTGATGCCGACCGTACCTATAATTCGTTTCTATCACTCTTTCTGCTTCTTTGATTAATTCATAGTCCCTGTCTTCTAAGGTTTTAACGTGTAACATGATGCACTCCCTTTTTTCATATTTGTTTTAAAATCATTTCCACTATCTCATCCTGCGTCATTTCATCTGTCAATTGAACTTCTCCATCCACACGGAGATAGTCCTCAGCATTCCACCAGTCACGCATAGAATCCTCCCCAAATTCTGTCCTTTTTGAACGGGAGTTGTGCCGGCGGACGGTTTCTTGAAACGATAAATCGTAGTAGTATGTATGGGCTTTTCCGTTATAAAATTGGATTAACTCCCGAAGCATATCGCCATAGCGTTGTTCAGTGAAGATTCCTTCCACTATGACCACTTCACATTTCCCTCTACCGTATTCTGTGATCTGCCGGATCAGGTCCATGGACAGGTTGCCGTCCCGGTCCTGTACCTTCAACATGTCACGGCGGACGACATCTTGGGAAACGAGGAGCGTCCCCCGTCCCAGATGTTGTTGAAGGCGTTTGGCGGTCGTGGTTTTCCCACTTCCGGAATTTCCTCGTATGATGATCAATGTTGATTCCATAGTACCTCCCCGGTGGTTAAAGCCCTATAGTGTATTTCTCCAGTAAATCTTTTAACGCCGGTCTTTCATTTCCGTCCCTGCCGACCACGTGCGTTGCCGTGATCAATGAGTTCAATACTGCTTCTTCCGTCGCTTCTCCAATGGCCCGGAATGCAAGGTCGATTTCTTCTTCATGAATCATGGGGACGGACATGCATTGGGACGTATGATCATGGGGGATCTTCGTGGCCGTCGAGAAGCCGATGACCACTTCGCCGCTCCCGGTTGTGATGATGGAGCCTGTACGGGATAATCCCGTGATTGTCCGCTTGATGATCCGGTTGAGCTGCCTTTCGGACACGGGGAGGTCCGTCCCTGCAATGATGATGATCGAGCCTTTGTCCTGTTCTTCGCGGGTTTGGAGGATTCTCTCCTTCAGTTCTTCGCCGACGGCCCTTCCGTTTATAGTCAGGTCGCTTAGTATACCGAAGTTTGTCAAAACGAGGACACCCATTATGTAGGTCCCGTGCTCCATCTTCATGATCCGTGAAGCCGTTCCGATTCCGCCTTTCAGGGAGTAACAGAGCATGCCGGTACCGGCTCCGACCGTCCCCTCTTCAACGAATGACGATGTATTTTCCAGCGCCTGTCGGACATGGTCTTTCGTGATGAAACGTGCCCTGATGTCGTTTAAAAACATGTCATTGCACTCACACACCACAGGATTGACGGTCCCAGTCGTTCTGCCGATCTCAGGATTCTGTTCGAGCATGTAATCGAACAGGGCATCGGCCGCTGTACCGATGCTCAATGTATTCGTTAATAAAATGGGAGTTTCCAAGGTTCCTAGTTCATTGATTTGAATGGTGCCCATCGTTTTGCCGAACCCGTTAATGACATGGCTCGAGGCGATAAGCTTCTCTTTGAATAGGTTTCCCTGGTGAGGCAGGATCGCCGTGACGCCAGTTTGTCTATCATTTTCACTAAGGGTGACATGACCGACCGTCACGCCTTCAACATCAGTGATTGAATTGTTGGGACCCGTTTCTAACTTACCAATTTTCACTCCGTAGTCCCGGATTCTTTTTTGTGCAGGATTGTTCATGCTGGTCCCTCCATTAGGTGAATATTCCGAAAAATTCGGTTGCAAAGAATAATAGTAACGTGATGGATAAATAGGCTAGCTGTGAAAGGGTAAATTTATAATCATTGGGATTATCTGAATGTTTCTTTTCAAAGATGGCCCTGACTGTTTCCGATACCAGGCCAAAACCGAATACCATCATATAGGGTTCCAAGTACCATACTCTTCCTTCTTGATCCAGATTGAAAGCATTATAGATGCCTCCAATGACGATGAGGATTAAAAATGTGATTCGAATCATCCAATCCAGTTTTTTATGATGATCATTCAGATGGTTATATGAGAACCTCTTTTTCCTCTTTACGTTCAAATTTTTTCTCATTCCTGCGTTAAATAGGAAGATGGACAGAGCGTAGATTGATAAGAATAGAAAACTCTTTAATAAAAAATGATCCATCTAATCGTTCTCCTCCTCTGAAGTCAGTTACATACCAATTATTCCAAAATATTCATATAAACTCAATCCTTTCTTGGGCTAAATACCCTTAAAAACATTCCTTGCCCGGTAATCATGCGGGTTCTGATTTTTTCATGCGGGACTGAAGATAATCGTGCGAGATTGGATATAATCATGCCAGTTTCGAGTGGAATCGAGCAGCCCTGTCGAATTTTCTTTATGTGGGAGGAGTAGAAAAAACGGCTTTGACCGATAAAAGTCTAAGCCGTTTTTCACGTTTCAACACGAGGAAATTCAATGACAAATTCCGTACCTACCTCTTCTTCGCTTTCCACCGTGATGCGCCCTTTGAAGGAACGGATGATTTGATAGCTGACCATCATCCCGAGTCCGGTACCTTTTTCTTTGAGAGAATAATAGGGGGAGCCAAGTCGGTCGACTTGTTTCGGGTTCATGCCGATTCCCTGGTCTTTGATGGTGAGCCTGATATGTCCGTCATCGGTTGAGTGACAAGCAATCCAAACGGTTCCACCTTCAGGCATGGATTCCACGGCATTTTTCAGGATATTGATCAGGGACTGGTTCAGCTTTTGAGGATTTGCTTTCATCCAGCAGTCATCCGCTATATCGGATTTGAATTCCACCTGCTGGTTTATGCTGAATGTTTGAATGAGCGTGGTAACACGCTTTAACTGTTCACCGACATTGATCGTCCCGTATGTATTCATGGAGGGTTTGCCGAACGCCAGAAAGTCGCTGATGATTTCATTGGCACGGTCCAATTCTTCAATGGACACCTTGATATATTCTTTTTTATGATGAGGCAAGTACGGCTCATCGAGTAGCTGAAGAAAGCCACGGGTCACCTGCATGGGGTTTCGGATTTCATGGGCAAACACACTAGTCAGCTCACTAATCATCCTGAATTTCTCCGAATCCTGGACCTCTAGCCTCAGCTGATGGGTCTCACGGATCTTTTCAATTAATACCGTACAGAAACAGGTAACAGCGACGGTAAAAAGAAGATGGATACCTTGCACTTTCAAAACGGTGATCGAAATTCCATTCATAAGACTGAACACCGTCATTCCACAGAGGCAATACAGGAAGGATAATCCTGCTGCCATCATCACTCTTCGATCCTTTTTCACCTGGATAAACATTCGTTGAACATACAAAATGGCAGGCAGGGTGATGACGAGTACAAGGATTGTCGTATAAAGACCCGTAGTGATCCCTGAGGTCATGCGATATAAGATAATCAGGACGGACAGGAATAACCCCGGCCACATCCCAAGATATAAGGTACCAAGAAGGAGTGGAATAAATCGCAAATCCAGGCGCGCCCCTCCCGCATATTCCACAGGAAAAGACATGCATAACAGGATGGACACTCCCCATAACAGGGTCATGACCATCTTAATGGTCCGGTCCTTCTTTATTTTTTCCAGAATAAAGGTGAAATAACTGAATATCGGTATGATCATTAGGGTGAGTTGCAGCAGGAAATCTTTCACTATACTCATCTGGGCACCATTCGCCTTCTGTTTATATATAGTTCTATTTTAGCAAAAAAACAGATAAGGATAGAGAATATTTTTTTAGATTCTTTCAACATAGTCCGCCTGTCCGGCCGGATTGTCGTGAAGAAGATAATGATCCTCCGCCAGCCAGTATCTTCTCTTATACTTTTCGATCCTGGCCAGCTCATCCCCTAGATAAGTATCCCGCCCGATGACTCTTTCGGTTCTGAGCTCTGAGGGACAGTCCAAAAAAATCACATAGTCGAAGAAATCGCGCCACTCTTTCCTCTGCAGGAAGACGCCTTCAATCAGGACCACGCTTACCCGGTCAAGGTGAATGAGTTTCGACACGACTGAGTCTGCACTGGATTCATAGAAAGGTAACGTGATAGAGTCATCCCCTCCATATAACCTTTGGAAAAGTACTTTCCGAAGCAGTTCTATATTCCACTGAAGGGTATAATATTCATACCATTCCTCGTTCCCTGTTCCATACCGTTCGCTCTTTTCCACAATGTAGTCGTCCATATGGAGGATAACCGTTTCACATTTTGTGAGCATTAATTCTTGTTTCACGTTTCGTGCCAGGGTCGTCTTCCCCGATCCACCCAAGCCATCGATCCCGACGATGAAGGGTCGGTGTTTTTGATGATGTTGTTGATAATGAGATAATAGTGTTGTGGTTACATTATTCATAAACGTTTCCCTCGTATGTATCATCATTTTAAAAAGTACGATTTTACTGTCTCTATTTAGGCTTTGATGCGTTCTTCGTTAAGAAGACCACCTATATTAGAATGAATTCACTGAAAGATTGACCCTTTTTATCCCTTTTTAAATACATTTCGCAAGTTCACCACATGATTGGGGCTCTCCTCCCACTGTCTCATGAGTTCGAGTTGCTTCATCTTTAAATCGGCATATGGTTCTTCCAGAACTTCTACTTCGTTAAGCTTTCGTTCAAAGATGCCGGCAGCATTCACTTTTTTATATCCGCCAAATCCTTCCCCATCATTCAGCAGCCACACCACTCTCCTGATTTTAGCGAAAAGGATACCACCCGTACACATGAGACACGGTTCCACAGTAGTGTAGATCGTTAAGGTCTCACCTTCTATTTTCGCCTTAAAAATGGACGAACCGGCATTTCGGATGGCATCCATTTCTGCATGGGCCGTTGCATCCTGATCAGAGTGGACACGATTTCTCCCTTTGGAGATGATGTTCTGATTTTCATCCACAATAACAGCCCCTACCGGGTACGTCTGATCATTTAATGCTTTTTCGGCTTCTTCAAGCGCCAATTCCAGAAAGAATCGATCGTTGCGCATTTTCTCCCTCCTTATAAATTACTCACATTCCAATTATTTCAAATAAAGACTGATTACTCAATGATTCTTTCATGAAAAAGAGGTCTGCCCCCTTCACGCTAATGCTCGAACGTGTCGGTGACAGACCTTTTTTCATCGTAGTTTATTTTTTTGAATCGTGATCTTTACGGTCTTCCTCTTTATGATCGTAATGGCCTTTATGGTGGTGTTCACCTTTCGTATCCATACCAGGGATTCCGGAAATGTAGCCGACTCCGCCCGTTTCCATGATGCCTAGCGTATCTTTCATCGCTTGTTCCAATTCGTTTTTATCGACCGCGGTGATTTCTTTCTCATCAAGATCCGCCCCTGGATGTTGATAATTGCTTAGGACATAATTTGAATCCTTCATGGAATCCACCGCCCTTAATCCCGTTGCTTCTGCTCCGACTGGTACGGAAAGGATTCTGGAAAGCTTTTTCGTTTTTACGTCATAGGCCCACACGAAGTTGTTCGTGTGCATACCGCTGTCTTCTCCGATGAAGAGGGTATTCAGATCTTCTGAGTAGCTCAGGTTGTCAGGGTTTGCTACTAAATCAGGATTTGCCGTGTTTCCTAGTCCATCCGGAGAAGAGAGGTCCTCTCCTAAAACGAATCCGTTCATGCTTGCTGGAACATAGTCACTTTCGATCTTCTCATCGTCACGATCTGCTTGACCTTCTTGAAGATTCAATTCATATGTGACACCCGATTCAATGTTCGGAAGTTGAATATCGTCCTGAACCGCACCTTCCTGCTTTTCCATGCTGCCCTCTTGATAGGAGATAGCCATGTAGGCTTTATGATCCTCCGCGTTGACTGCAAGACCTTCCATCTTATTGAATTCAGAAGTTGCTCCCAGGATGGCGCCGTATCGGCGTGGTTCTAAGAAAGCCGCAGCTTTTTCTTTCCCTGGTTTCACTTTTAGATATTCCACTGAATCATGGGAGTTCGTCTTAACAGCCGTAAATCCTTCGGTTGGCTCTTCCGTTGTTTCGAAAATATCATTGAATGTCACTCCGCTGTCAATGATGTCTGAGATTTCTTTATCGGTACCGTGTCCGAGCTTGATCCAGTTCAAGTCACCGGATCCGCCTTTTTCCGTACCGGTTTGTTCGAACTTGGCAGCGTATAAGGTTCCTGCTGAGAAATCTTCTGCTTTGTCGGCTACATACATGAACATCATTGTATTGCCGCCGTCGTCTCCGAATAATGCCGTCTTATTATCTGGAAGGACTTTCATCATTTCATGGGAGAAACGTCCGGTGCTGTAATGTTTGACAACAGATGGCTCTCCATCATGGGATACTGAGATTTCAGGAATCCATCCATAGTTGTAAGGATTCGCTTTTGACTCATCGTTAAAATAATACTTTGCAAAATTGCTTACTTCTTTATAGGCATCGGAATCTTTATCTGCAAATTCCCGCGCATCCGGCTCATATTCCTCTGAACCAAGATGAGTACCCCAATCCGTTGTGGAACCGTTACACGGATTCCATAGTCCGTCTACACTTGAAAAGTCTATCTTATGTGCTTCTTTTACTGAAAGCTTGCCCGATTTTTTATCCTGGTCAAGTTCAGAAAGCGTCATGGAAGCAGGCAGACCGGAAATCCTCTCACCTGCATTGTTTTGTGAATCGTATTCAAAATGGGAAATCATAAATGACTTGTTCCCTTTTGTCAGAAGGCTATTTGAATCTGGAGCATCCGAAATGAAATAAGAAGGATTCCCTGGGATGCTGGTGTCCATGATTGGGTCACCGTTCACATCGATTGGTGTTCCTGCAGGAATCATTTCACCCTTGTTGGAAACAATTTTATCCTTTGATAAGTAGAGTTGATCATAGTTAAGAGGTAATTCTTTTACTGTTCCATCTTTATACGTCACTTTCACAGTTGCTGTTGTATAGGTTTTTACCATGTTTTTAATATTGTCAGGAGCTTTCATGGAAGAGAATTCAACACTCTCGATTTTCTTGTGTGAATCTTTCTTTTTACCGTGACCTTCATGGTCGTGTGCCATTGCTGTTAAGGATGAAGATGCAAGTAATGCCATCGATAATCCGATTGATAGTCTTTTTTTCATCTGTAATACCTCCTCAAGTATTTGCTACTATTCTAGTAAAACATGTGATGATTAAGTCAGTATGAATACAAGAGGGGAAAATTAAAGTCTATGTAAATATTCGTTTACTTTTTTATATCAATTCATGTGTACATGGACATGGTTCAAAGTAACTGATGGAACTTAAAGAAGTGGTATAAGTAGTGGAGGTGGATACCGGGGACTAGACAGCGGGGTCTTACGAAATTCCATTCAGTGTGGTGATCAAAGTAAGGAGATTAACTTTCCGGGAATTGATAAAGAAAAAAGCGACGGGGCAATTCCCGACGCCATTTCATTAAGATTCAACTGCGGTATCCAATGCACCAAACGGTTCTTTCTCTTTCGAAGTGATCGAATAGACGATCTTTCCTTTTTGCCACTTCACGACGGTTTCCGGATGTTCCTTGAATCCGTTGATAGTGATGACGCCCTTTTCGTCTGGTGCGGGCAAGTAATTCTTTTCGAGATAATCTACGACTTTCTTTGCCATGTCCTCAGCTCCATCATATCCGTCAATGCGATATTGAGGATCCGTCGGAAAGTCGACTTTGATCAGCCAGTCGCCTTCATTCCAGTAAAGATACTCATGACCGGCTGCCCCTTCCTGGAGCCCTTTGATTCCATGACCCAGATTAATGTTTGTCTGATCGACCCTCTCATACCCATTGATGGCAGCTGCAGCGTCCTCGGCTGATTCATACTGCTGCTTTTGAATATCTTCATTTTCTCTACTCGTATCACTACTTGTTTCACCACTACTGTCCCCAGCATCTTCGTTATACTCACTAGTATCGGAGTTCACATCTTCACCGGTACTTTTATCTCCATTAATATTTGTTGAAGTTTCCGTTTGATTTTTATCCTGCGTCTGATTGCTTTCGTCCTGATCGGTTGCAGTCCCGTCCCCGCTGCAGGCTGAAAAAAGCAAAGCACTGCCAAGAAGGAGAACTGCAGTATTCATTTTAATTGACATTTCTGCACCACCTCTTACCGTATGTATACCACATGATGATGGATTTATTCAATAAATCCTGGGAAAAGAGTTATCAATTGGATGAAGAAGGGTATGGTTAAGGAGTTTAAAAGGGGAGCTGTTGCAAATGAGGATGACGAAGCTCGAATTGATGTCCTGTTTACTATCGAGGGACTGCCACTCTTTCAAAAAATTTTATCAGGATTATGAAACGTTCATGTATCGCACAGGTTTTCGGGTGACGGGATGCAGTACCGCGACGGAACAGTTGGTCCTTCAGGTTGTGAGGAATATATGGGAAAAACCCTCTGTTATCTCCAGATCTTCAGACCGGTACGTATCGGTCATTCTGCAGAAATTGATGGTAGATCAGAAGTAAGACCGTCCTATTAATGAAAGAATAAAAACCCTTGAATCGAAGAGTACAGGCATAGTGAACCAGTTAAGAGTAATAACCATCCCATCCCCTTATGATCCCTTTGAATTTCTTCTACCCCCATGATTCCAATGGATAGACCACCCATCAACATCATGAGTTCAATCCATTTATATTCCTGCATCACCAGTAAATAGGTGGCCAGGACGAAACTCGCCGAAGAGAAAACAGTACCTAATATTCTTAACACACATTCACTTCTCCTTTTCCGTGACAAAAACCACTTATTTTTATGACACTTCTTCCTCATGCTTCTTTGCTTTTTTATATTCTTGCGCTGACCGTACCAACATAATGGTCATGCCCCCGATCAGATAGAGCGGCTGACTATCGAAATGATCTTCGATAACTATATCTTGGAATAGGATAAAGCAGCCATATAAAATCCAAAAGCCGGTAAAGTATATCGCAAACAGCCAGAATCTCGGATACATTTTTTCTTTTTTCATATATTCGCTCCTGTATTTAAATGAATATTGACATCCTCATCCTCCAAAGCTCCCTGCTTCACGTACCGAATCAGTTTCTCCGTTTCCCCTTTGACTCGTTTGACACCAGTTTCACTATGAAACCAATTATCTTCGTTGGTATTGTGATCATCCACAGGGCATAATGTGAACGAGATCCAGTCCGGCATATAGGTTTTTAGAGTGAGATGCAGCCTCCTCATATGGTAGGAAGTCGTCACGACGAGCAGGCGCCGGATATTGTGCAGATGAAATTCCCGATCCAGGACAAGTAGGGAAGCAAGCACATTTTCCAGGGTATGCAGGGAAAGGCCTTCCGTTAAGATATCCTTCTCCGGAACTCCTAATGAGATCGCTTCTTTCTTTAATTGCAGGGCTTCTGTATACTCATTTTCCGGCCACTTCACACCACCGGAAAACAAGATCTTACCGGCCCTTCCCTGTTTATAAATCTCCACTGCTCTCGGCAATCGGTATTTCACTGCTTTGCTGCTTCCTGCAACAAAGATACAATCACCTTCCTTTTGATCGTCATGAATAGAAGAGAATAATAGATGTGTCATTTGATCATATGTGAGCTCATGATTTAATTTAGAGATGTACATTCCGGCCCTCGCTATCTTCATTATTTTGTTATTTATTTCGATAGACTCTTTTCTTTTTTAATGGTTTGAAGTGTAAAGATTAACCCCGTAAATCCCGCTAAAAATGAGGGCGGAAGACTCCACATCAGATATCCCCATTCTCCCGTATACAACGAGACAAAGAGAAATAAAATGGGAACCCCGACTAATACGATGATCGATATGAGTAAAGCCAATCGATTCCTGTTTTTCATAGTGAACCTCCATCCGATGTCCAGAGTACTCTCTATATTTTAACATAATTTTCCTATGTATGATTCTCCTAAACAAAAAAGAGGCACTTTTCCAATCAAGAAAAGTGCCCCTTGCTTCATCTTTTAAATAGCAGGAAAAGAATAAGGAAAATGATCATTCCCAGAAATAAAAGATATCCCATCCCCATGCTGTAGACGAAATAGACTCTTACATGGAGGATGATGCGGATGATATGAAAGATCAGGATGCACAGGAGCACCATAATGACGATATTGACCTGTCTGTCCCGGTTTCGATACATAGAAATCAGCCCCAATCAAAGAGCATCGTACAAGATGAAACTTGTACCGTTTGTCTTTCTATATACCTATTTCCCTTTGCCCCTCATTATTCATCAAACATCGATCGCTTCCAGCTGTTTACGTAAATCTGAAAGCTCTTTTTCAAGTTCGTCCAGTTTCCTTTGCTGGATATCCGTGTTCCTTCCGAAGGACTCGAGCTTCTCCAGGTCCCCCTGGATGCGGATATAGTCCAATTTCACTTCGTTTACTTTGTATTCCAATTCTTCTTTCGTCATGTTGTTTCCCTCCTTTCATCTTTAGTGTTGATCGAATCCTCTAGTATGGATCAAGTAAAATTGCCGTGCCAGAAATGCAGGGGTATAAGGCATATCATTCCGCAGCCACGATTCAATGGTACCGATGATTGCCGCGGCGTCGTACCAAATGAAGATCTCCTGCTGAATGCCTGCTTTTTGCACAAAAGACGCCTCTCCCCTGCTCTCGATTCTTGTCACGAGCCAGTCGGTAAAAAAGGTGAGGATCCTTTCTTTAAAAATCGGGATTCTCCTCGTTGCAAGAACCGTTTTATAAAACTTCCCATTCTGGGAGATATGTTCAAGGAATCTTTCCAACATCCTGATATTTTCTTCATGATCCAGTTTCTGGTCCGTTTCCGCTTCTCCCAACACGCTCGAGATCTCGAGGATCATCTCATCGGCCATCTTATCCAGCATATCCGAAATGTCCTGATAATGCAGGTAAAACGTCACCCGATTGATGGTGGCCGCTTCTGTCAGACGATTGACGGTTAATTTCTCAAGATCCATCTCCTGCAGCAATTGGACAAAGGCGTCTTTCAGCAGCTGACGTGTCCGGAGAATTCTCGGATCGGTCTGATTCTTTTTGTTACTCATATTATTTCTCCTTTCCCTGAGACTAATGGACGATTTCGGTGATTCTGTTTAGTTTCCCGGAATTAAACAACAAGGTTTTCGAGTGTGTAAACTAATCAACACAACCCACCGTACTGTTCATTGAAAGCTTCCGAGATAGCTTCTATAATTTAATTTATGTTTTGTTTAGTATACTACACATTGTAAATTAAGCCCACGAAAGGAAGTGGAAAGGATTGAGCACCGCTACAAGCTCCATAAAAAAAGGACCCGTCATGACCATTATGATCCTGGGTGCCTTCTTTACAATATTTAATCAAACCACCATGACCGTCGCTCTTCCCACGATCATGGATGTGTTCAGCATTGATGCATCCACCGGCCAATGGCTGACGACGGGTTATATGCTCGTGAACGGAGTACTGATTCCCGTCACCGGCTTTTTAATGCAGCGCTATACGACTAGGCAGTTATTCTTAAGTGCCATGCTGATCTTTCTTGTCGGTACGATTGTTTCGGCCCTCGCACCCAATTTCCCTGTTTTGCTGACGGGACGGCTGATTCAGGCTGCATCCACCGGGATCATCATGCCACTCTTGATGAATGTGGTGCTGAAACTCTATCCTCCAGAAAAAAGGGGAACCGCTATGGGAACCGTCGGCCTGGCGATCATTTTCGCTCCGGCGATCGGCCCGACACTGACAGGCTATGTCCTTGATGTGTTTCCTTGGCAGACGTTATTCTATGGAATGATTCCGTTCATTCTGATCATCATCGTGTGCGGGTTCATTTTTCTCAGGAATGTGTCGGAAACGATTGAAAGCAAGATGGATATGATCAGTTTGATCCTTTCCACGACTGGATTCGGAGCCTTGCTTTATGGGTTCAGTGAAGCGGGAAGTGAAGGCTGGGGAAGTTTCGAGGTCATTGCCACACTAAGTGTCGGGGTTGTGGCAGTCGGGCTCTTTTCATGGAGACAGCTGGTCACGGAACGACCATTTCTTGACCTTAGAGCATTCCGCTACAATATGTTCACGTTGACCACCCTCATTAATTGCGTGATTACGATGGTCATGTATGCAGATATGATCCTGCTTCCGTTGTATCTTCAAAACGCCAGGGGATTCACTGCTTTAGAAGCGGGATTCCTGATGCTCCCAGGTGCATTATTGATGGGGCTGTTGAGTCCTGCCGTAGGAAGATTATTTGACCGTTTCGGGGCAAAATGGCTTTCGGTCATTGGGATTACCATTATACTAGTCACGACGTATACGTTTACGGATTTATCAGATTCCACAAGCTATATGCATCTGATCCTGATGTACGC
This sequence comes from Bacillus sp. es.034, assembly GCF_002563655.1. GTDB lineage: Bacteria > Bacillota > Bacilli > Bacillales > Bacillaceae_B > Rossellomorea. The sequence continues at coordinate 4,278,586 of NZ_PDIY01000001.1, forward strand.
CGGACGCAGAGTCGGGATGGCCCTCTTCCTGATGCCGCTGCAGACGGCCGGACTGAACCAGCTCCCATCAAGTCTCCATTCACATGGGACCGCCATTTCCAATACGGCAAGGCAGGTCGCCGGTGCCATCGGGACGTCCCTCCTCGTCACGATCATGACGAGCCGGACGAAAGACCATCTACAGGACATCATGATGGAAGGCACGGATTCATCGAAAGCTCATATGATCATGGAAGCATCCATTGGGGGAATTAACGATACCTACTTCGCCATCATGATCATTGGAGCCGTCAGCTTAGTCCTATCCTTCTTCATCAAGAAGATAGAGCAGGCACCCGAGGAGACACTCATGTCGCGTTCGAGCTAATATGATGAGAGGGATCATCCTGTGATAGGATGATCCCTCCCTTTTTTAATCAGAAAAAATATGGAGTGTGTACCCCAACATAATAAATATACTGAATATAATGAGGCTGAGTATGGTAATGATGTATTCTTTCTCTCCCGATTTCCACTGCATACAAGCGTTAAATAGGAAAATAACCATGATGATCACCGCATTCTTTATCCCTGACGAAAAGAATACGACGTTCACAAAGAATATGATCCACAGAATTCGTTTCCCCCATTTATGAAGGGAATTGACTTCCTCCGCTTCTGGCCTCCTCACAATATTCCATTTCTTCCTGGCTGTTTTTTCACTCACATAAAAGATTAATATGAATACACCAATATACAAAATAAATTGAAAGATATCTTTCAGGACGATGTTCATATGCTCAGGTACTCTCTTTCTATTGATCTATAGCTGAATGTGGAACCAATAATAGTAGCTTAATAACACCACACTGATGGCCAAAATGAAGGTGTAGTGACCATTCTTGGCTCTTTTCGTGCCTCCGAAATAAAAATTAAGGGCTCCCAGCAAGAAGACGACGTATAGAATGACTTTTATCAGAAAATCCATATTCTCACCTCTTGTTTAGGATTAAATTCCCCAATGAAGTTTAAGTAGTTTCACGTATTCATAAGATTGGTTCGATTCATGCTCCAGAGAGCATCTCTTCGAAACGTAGAACCCAAAATCTCCACCAGTTTCTCCGTCGTCTCCTCAACAAACAGGGTAATTTCATCAGGAGTCAAATAGTCAAACCGATAATCCGGCTCCAACGCGAAGGCATAGGAATCCCCTAAATAAAATTCAGTGATTCGTTTGATTTGTTTCGTAATCTGAGTTTCCGGAAAGATGTCGAGGTAATCAGGGAAACTCTCAATATGTTGGAAAACCCGATGAAAAATCATATCCGTGTTTTCCTGTAAATAAACAAAATCCGCACCATACCAATCGCTTTTTACTGCTCTCGTGTAGCCGGGAGTTCCCAGTATGTCTTGATAGACCGGCTCTTTCTTTTTTTCCCGGTGCATCCGGCTCCACTCCACATCCGTCACGAGATGAAGGTAGTAGCCTAAATAAAAGGAGGAGCGTGGATCGGTGAAATCGTCTTCCTCCTGTATGTACTTTTGCAAAAACAATTCAGGATTTATTTTCCCATCATCCTTAAAGTGGGTTGCGATTTTGTCAGGAAAGAAGATGCCTGTCTCTGGATCCGGCAAACCACAATCCGGTCCGATATTCCCTACGACAAACTCTTTTTCAGAGGCACGCAAACCTCTATTCAGCAGATTCTCTGCAATCCTGAAATGTACCATCCATGTTGCCAATGTGTTCAGTCCCCTTTTTTCCTTATTTTCCTAATAACTAAAAAAACAATAAACCCAACCAAATAAAGTCCGTTTAATAACCAAAGGTACGTAACCATACTTCTTCTTTAATAGACGATTGTGATGGCCATTAAGTTTCATAAAAGGCACTCTTTTCCATTTATTCTAAAAAATAAAAGATAAGCATTGAATTGCACCCATTAATTTGAAATAATTGGAATTGTTAATTTTAATACAATGACCTTTTTACCAGAAAAGAGGATGACATATGTTAAAAAAGATACCATTCAGGCGGATACGCTGGCCTGGGTGGGTTGTGCTGATCGTAATAGGATTTTCTTTCGTTTATGGGATGGCCCAGCTCGTCGATGCGATCCGGTTCGACCCTGAATCGAAAGGATCATCTCCACTGGGCATTGACTTCAAGACGGAATTGACGGACACAGATACATACACGATGTCCATCAAAGTTCCGGTTATGGAGGATTCACACATCAATAAGCCTCTCAAAGACTGGATCAAGAAAGAAAAGGAAGACTTCTTAAAAAGGGTCCAGGAGAACAAGAAAGAGCTTGGAGAAGGGTACCGGGCCCACCTCATCATCGAGGCCGACAGCAGGAAAGTGACACATGATACATATACCATCATGTTTCACTCGTATCAGCTCGTCCATGATGTACGAGGAAAAGAGCAGGTGAAAACCTTTACCCTCGATGTGTCAGAAAAGAAGTTCGTGGAGCTGCCTGATATCATGACGACGAATGATGAAATGATCCAAACGATCCGGACCCGTCTTCAAGGACTGCCCAATGCGAAGATGCAGGAAGCGTTAAAAGATCCCGCATCGTGGAATTGGACATTAAACGGAAAGGCGCTCACCTTGTATTTCAATGATATCGAGGAAGCCGGTCCAACTCGTGTGGAAGTCCCTATCCATGCCATTCTTCCCTATCTTGATGATAAGACAGCCGACAGCCTGGAAGTGGCAGAGGCGTCGATCGGAGTGGGGGAGAAATATGTGGCCCTCACCTTTGATGACGGCCCCGACCCTCGCGTGACCCCACGGATTTTAAGCGTACTGAAAGAACATGACGTCCAGGCTACCTTTTTCATGTTAGGCAGTCAGGCAGAGAAATACCCTTCCGTTGCGAAGAGCGTGGCAGAAGCCGGACATGAAATCGGCAATCATACGGATCATCATAAAGATTTAACGAAAATCGGAAGAGAACAGATGGCTCAGGAAGTCTTGACTTCCCGTGAGAAAATCATGGATGCAACGAAGGAAATCCCCGTCATGCTGCGCCCCCCTTATGGTGCGATCAATCAAGACGTAGAAACGGTCGCCAATGATAATGGGACTTCACTCGTCCTCTGGTCCGTCGATTCCCTTGATTGGAAGAACAAAAATGCAGCTGCCATCAATTCTGTCGTGCAGAAGGAAATCGCTCCAGGTGCCATCATCCTCCTCCATGATGTTCACTCCACCACAGCCGATGCGTTACCGACCCTGCTTACGACTCTTGAAAAAGAGGGATATCGTTTCCTCACCGTTTCTCAACTTCAGTCGAAGCTTGCAGCGGAAACCGCGAGCCCCTTTTACGGGAATATGAAAAAGGGATGAAGCTTTTATATGCTTCATCCCTTTCCTTTATTCATCATTCATTCCCTTACCGTCCAAGATGTGCTGTACATATTTTTCAACCCGCGACTCCCGGGTTTTCGATTGTTTCGCTTTTGAAATAAAAAGGATATACGCGCGCTGACGTCCAGGCGTCAAGGCTTCAAAGGCCGTTTTCAGCTCCGGCATGTCATTGAATTTCCGTTGAAGTTCATCTGGCACGGAATATTCTTCCGTCTTTTTCAGTTCCACTGTGAGACCTGCTTTTTCTACTTCAATGGCTTCCTGAATATAAGCTTTCAGAATCTCTTTCATTTCGATGATTTCCTGAGAATTGGTGAACCGGATCTGACGGGCTGCCTGCACATTTTCTGTCTGTTGGATCAGAATCCCTTGAGGATCCTTGAAGAGCGCCCCTTTGTGAAACAGGAGGGCACAATAATCTTTGAATCCATGCATCAACACAATGTTTTTTCCCTCTAATGTGTAGCAAGGATGCATCCATTTGATTTCTTCCTCCAGCTCCTCAAAGGAAAGGAGGATACTTCTCAGCCTTTCATATTCTTCCTTCCACTGCTTCGCTTTTTTAATGAATCCATCCACCTTGCGATTAGGCTTGATCACATGCACCACTCCTCTCTTCTATTTCCGCCAAAAGCCTGTAAATTCGGCTTTTTCCTGAATATTATACCTGATCATATCCTCAAGCAGTCTGTAATCGACAGGATCTTTCCACGGGATGCGAAATAAACCTTTCGTCGCACTGTAGCCGACTTCTTTAATGCGGTCGGCGAAATGTACCATCGTGACTTCTTCTGGCGCTACACTCACATGGTGCTTCGCAGTCGAGATCCCGATGATAAAGGTACCATGATCCGTAAACATCGGTGTATTCCACTTGATGGCTGGTTCCAGTTGTGGGAATGTTTCCTGCACCCAAGTCAGGATTTCCTCCATCCGCGTACGATGCTCGGGATGATCGATCCCGGCTAAATAAGTTGAAAAGACGTCCATTTCATTTTCCTCCTTCACTACTCCCTTTTGCTTCGTAAAACCGTGATAAACCCGTCCAAAATATCATGAGAAACCGAAAACCCTTTTCGCTTGTAGAATGCCAGGGCCTCCTGGTTTCCATTCGAAGTAAAGACAAAATAGTCCTCAACATTCTCGTACCTTCTCAACCACTCCATCGACATGGTGAAAAGTTTCGATCCGATGCCGTATTGCCGATACCCCTCTTTAATATAAAATTGCGATAAGCAGCCGACGTTTTCTTTTTTCACAGATGAAAGGTCGAAAAACGTGGCAAAATCATTTGAATATGCTTCCTTTGGTGATATGTTGGTATACACATAGGCAATAATTTCGTCATTTTTTTCAGGATCTTTCACAATCACAAGATAATTATGTATAGCACTTTTAATTGATGGCAGCATCCGTGTGTCAAAATTCATCGTGTCAAACCGTTCCGGTGCAATGGACGCTTTCGACTTCTGAAAGTCCATCAGTTCATTGCAAAGATCCCGGCAGCATTCGGCCTTTTCTTCAGGAATTACTTCGTATTGCAGATTCATCTATATCATTCCCTTGTTATAAGCTTGCGTAATCTCTTATGTAGGTATTTCTCTGTTTGTTATCGAATTTCCTTTATGTTTAAAAAGTTCATTAAATCACGGCTTCAAGCTTTATAACATCCCTCACATATGAACCTTCCCTCATTGTTTAAGTAGGCTTTAATCTCCGTCATCCCTTTCTTTTCAGGATACCTCATCTTGACGTAGACCACATCATTTCCTCGTATTTCTTTCCCTCATGTTGAACACTTTGGTTTGTTTCCGAACATCTTTCTACCTCCTTATCAATTAACTGTGCAGTTCGAGTAGTTTGTAACGACTTTTTAAGCAATACCATACCAATTATTTCAAAACCCGACAAACTACTCAAGAACTGATTAAGCTAACGGCACACTAAAAAAGCTCTTTGTCCTCCACAGACAAAGAGCTTTCCTATTAATGTCCGACGGCTTTATCAAGTCCGCCAGGCTGATTGTGAACAGCCAGCCTGTTCACAAGTTTATTGCTTTCTTCATTCAATCCGATCAAGGTGACCTTCACACCGTTCTGGTGATATTTGATGACCACTTTATCGATGGCCCCTACAGCTGAGTCATCCCAAAGATGCGCATCTGTAAGATCCAATGTCACTTCTTTCACCTGTTCCGTGAAATCAAATGATTCAACGAACTCCGTTACGGAAGCAAAGAATAATTGACCCGAAACCCGATATACCTTTTTATGCGGTTGATCGGTGGATAGCGCCGTAATCTTCACTTTCGAAATCTTGGAGGCAAAGAATATGGCACTTAAGATGATTCCAACCAGAACCCCTTTTGATAGATCATGTGTCACGAGCACCGTAATGACCGTCGCCAACATCACGACGGTATCTGATAAGGGCGTCTTATGAATATTCTTAATGGATGACCAATCGAAAGTCCCGATGGAAACCATGAACATCACACCGACAAGCGCAGCCATTGGAATAGTGACAAGGAAGTCGTTCAATAACAGGATCAGGATCATCAAGAATACACCTGCTACCAATGTAGACAAACGTCCTCTTCCGCCTGATTTCACGTTAATGACCGATTGACCGATCATGGCACACCCTGCCATCCCGCCAAAGAAAGCAGAAACGATATTCGCAACCCCTTGTCCCTTTGCTTCCTGGTTCTTATCACTTGTTGTATCCGTCATATCATCCACAATGGAGGCGGTCAATAAGGATTCAACTAATCCGACAATCGCAATGGAAAGCGAATAAGGAAAAATGATCTGCAAGGTTTCAAAGGTAAACGGAATATCCGGGATCAAGAAGATCGGTAAAGACTGAGTCAGCTGCCCCATGTCACCCACGGTCCGCACATCACTATTCATCAAAACAGCAATCACTGTGATGGCAATGATGGCAACCAAAGGAGATGGAACTGCTTTGGTGAAGCGCGGGAGAATATAAATAATCGCCAACGCACCGGCAACCATCGCATACATCACCCATGACTCCCCTACAAAGTGTGGCAGTTGCGCCGTAAAGATCAGGATAGCCAATGCATTCACAAATCCGATCATGACGGAACGGGGAACAAACTTCATTAATCGTCCTAACTTACATACACCCATAATAATCTGAATGACACCCGTCAGAATGGTGGCGGCCAGTAAATACTGCAGCCCGTGATCGGCCACAAGGTTTACCATCACCAAGGCTGTCGCACCGGTCGCAGCGGATATCATACCGGGGCGCCCACCTACAAAAGCAATGACCACGGCAATACAGAAGGAAGCGTACAATCCGACCATCGGATCGACACCGGCAATGATCGAGAACGCAATCGCCTCGGGAATCAAAGCCATGGCTACAACCGTTCCTGCCAGGACATCCCCACGAATGTTTCCAAACCATTGAGATTTAATTGTTGATAAATTCATTATGCACCTCTTTTTTTAAAATTTTGTTGTTGACTTTCAACTCTCATGAAAGTCGGGTCCGTTAAACACAAGGGCCATTATATAACGAATTCTACCTGTTGTGAACCCTCCAATTAAACGCTCACAACCCTAATTTTCTTTTATTTACTTATAAATCCGTTAAATTACGACAGAATTCAACTTCCAGTAAATTTACATAAATGAATGTAAAGGATAATAGATGGTGATAGTCGAATACCTTACATATCTCGAAACAACATAGAAAGGAGATTCAATCATGTTCAATAAAATTTTATTAGCAACAGATGGGTCCGACCATTCTATTAGAGCAACTGAAAAAGCCATCGCCCTTGCCTCCTGCCAAAAAAACGGCAGCATTGAAGTGGTGTACGTCATTGACGAAAAACACTCAAAAGACGAAGTCCTGCAGCATTGGGGAACCGACGCTGCTGATCATAGAAAGAAGAAGCTTATACTCATAGAACAGAAAATCAAACATGCGAAGATTAACTATACAACGCATTATTTACACGGGGAACCGGGTCCCACCATCGTCAAGCATGCGAATGAGTACCAATTCGACGCAGTGGTGATTGGGAGTAGGGGATTGAACACTCTTCAGGAAATGGTCTTGGGAAGCGTGAGTCATAAAGTAGCCAAACGAGTGAAATGCCCTGTGATGATTGTAAAATGACAGAACCCCTTGGGCTCACTAGCCGAAGGGGATCCGTTGATTGCAAAGCTCAACACATTTCTTCTATAATATCCGTAGGAAGACTAGCAGCTTGAACTTTCTTCGTTTTCTTCAGAGGAACAACATTGTTCTTGATCTACCTCTTTTATCTCTATCTGGCAACACTCTTGAGAATCAGTTTTCTTATCCCCTAGGAAAATCTTAATGAAATTCATTTCATCCATCCCCTTCCATTCTTTTAATCAAATAAATTTGATTAATACAGTACATCAACTTTATTTGATTTATACTCATAGTATATGTTCCCCTTTTCAGAATAGCAACAATTAAATCAAAAAAATTTGATTTAAGGAACCAACACCCAGTTCGCAGCATAGAATATCACCAATACATCAAATATATTTGATTTAAGACTTGACACATGAAAATAATGGATATAAGATGATTACATCAAGAAAAATTGATGAGAAACGAGGGCTGAGTGATGACAAACGACATTCCATTACAAGACGTATCGGGCACAAATATTTTTGAAACCTACGAACAGAAGTTCAAAGCCATTGCCGATCAGAAAAGGCTTCAGATCATGAACATTTTGACGATGAAAGGCGAAATGTGTGTATGTGACCTGGCCCCAATTATGGATATGAAGCAGTCTAAATTATCGTACCATTTGAAGATACTCTTAGACGCGAACATTGTGAAGAAAGAAACAAAGGGAACTTGGAGCTATTACAGCTTGAACCAAGAAGAGATCAACCACCTGCTTTCAGCAGAATTATGTTGCCTGTTCAGGCCATCCTGTTAAATTTTTAAAGATTATATCAATTTTTTTTGATTAATAAATCAACTTATTTTGATTAATGGAGGAGATACACATGTTTAACTTCTATAAAGAAGAAATGATCTTAAAGGAAAAAAGAAGCGACATGCAGGAAAGGGTCGCCACTCAACACGCTAAACCGGCATCATCCATCTTCACTAAGAAAATCGAAGACCAACTATGCTGCAGCCCTTGCTGCCCGGCAGTTTAATCAGGAAAGGGGACGATCAATATGTGGGGAGAAACAGTTAAAAGCTTTCTGGAAATTGCACTGGAATTAACGGTTTTGTTTGTGGTCATTTCATTTGCCATCAGTTTATTACAAGGATTCATCCCTTATGAAAAAATCGAGAAAATGATCTCCGGGAAGAACAAGGCCTGGGGTGCTGCCGCTGCGATCCTATTTGCGTTTATCACTCCATTTTGCTCATGTTCGACGATACCGGTCGTGGTGAATATGTTGAAAAAGAAATTGCCTTTTGGGATTGTCATGATTTTCTTATTTGCTTCACCTGTTTTAGATCCCACGATCCTGACCATCATGGGGGTTGTCCTCGGCTGGAAAGTAGCTCTCATTTATACCGTGGTGACGACCATCTTCTCTATCAGCATCGCCTTCCTACTCGAGGCATTCGGATTTGAAAAGTATATCAAGAACATCATGATGAGCGGGTTCAATGAAGAAGAGAAGAAGTTTTCCATGAAGGGAGCCTGGAAGGAAACGATTGACTTGATGAGAAGTGTGTATCCCTATCTGATCATCGGTGCTGCCATCGGTGCCGTCATACATGGACTCGTTCCGACGGAGTGGATTGCCGGTTTCTTCGGGAGGGAGCATTGGTGGCTCATAGCGATCGCCGCTGTCGTCGGGGTACCCTTGTACATTCGACTTTCAAGTATGATCCCCATTTCACAGATCCTGATCATGAAAGGAATGGCACTCGGGCCTGTCATGGCGATGATGATCAGTTCAGCGGGGGCCAGTCTTCCTGAAGTGATCCTCCTTAAATCCATTTTCAAAAAACAGCTGGTCATGATCTTTGTTCTATCGGTGATTACCATGTCTACCGTATCCGGGTTCATCTTCTATTTTGTTTGATGGATTGAAAAAAGCAGCTGCTTGACTGCAGCTGCCTCTGTCTTCTTTATTCCCCGGTTTCCGCAAAACGATGGATTCTTTCCCCAACTTCATCACGCACGCGTTGGAAGAAGGCCCATTTCTCTTCTTCTGTTCCTTCTGCCTTCGCTGGGTCATCGAATCCCCAATGTACACGTTTCACATGAGGCGGTGTCACAGGGCATTTATCCGCTGCATCTCCGCATAGTGTCACGACTAAGTCTGCGTTATTCAAGATTCCAAGATCGATGATATCGGACGTTTGATCCGTGATATCGATATCGACTTCTTTCATTGCTTTCACCGCATTAGGATTTAAACCGTGCGCTTCGATTCCTGCGCTGTATACGTCCCACTCGTCACCTAAGTGCTTTTTCGCCCAGCCTTCAGCCATTTGGCTACGGCATGAATTCCCTGTACATAGGAAGTAGATGGTTTTCTTTGACATGCTGAATCTCTCCTTTATTGTTTGTTAGATGATTAATAACCATAGATAGAGCCCGACCAGTGTGATGAAAAGGGTTGGGATGGTCAGGATGATGCCTGTTTTAAAGTACGTCCCCCAGGAGATTTTCACTCCTTTTAACGAAAGGACGTGGAGCCATAATAATGTGGCCAATGACCCGATCGGGGTGATCTTCGGTCCTAGATCGGAACCGATGACGTTGGCATAAATCAATGCTTCACGGGTGACACCCGTTGTATCCGTGCCGGCAATCGCCAGGGCATCGATCATCACCGTCGGCATATTATTCATGATGGACGAAAGGATCGCCGCGATGAATCCCATTCCGACCGTGGCGGCAAATAATCCTTGATCCGCCGTCATCTGGATGACATCCGAGAGTACATTGGTCAGTCCTACGTTACGGAGACCGTATACGACCACGTACATCCCAATGGAGAAGAACACGATGGCCCACGGAGCGCCTTTGATGACGGTCTTTGTATTGACGGCTGCACTTCTTCTGGCCATGGATAAGAAGAAGATGGCTACGATCCCTGCAATGATGGAAACCGGCACGCCAATGAATTCACTGGCGAAATAGCCGATAAGGAGAATTGAGAGCACCACCCAGGAAAGACGGAACATCTTGATATCCTGTATGGCATCCACCGGTTTTTTAAGCTGAGAAACATCATAATTTTTCGGGATGCTCTTTCGGAAAAAGAGATAAAGGACCAGTATACTTGCCCCTAATGAAAACAGGTTGGGAACGATCATACGGGAAGCAAACTCCACAAATCCGATTCCGAAGAAGTCAGCGGACACGATGTTCACCAGGTTACTTACCACTAAAGGAAGAGATGTCGTATCCGCGATGAATCCGCTGGCTATGATGAACGGGAACACAAGCTTCTCACTGAAATTCAGATTCCGTACCATCGCAAGGACGATCGGTGTCAGAATCAGTGCCGCTCCATCGTTGGCGAAAAGAGCCGCCACCACTGCTCCTAAGAGGGACACGTAGACGAACATCCTTACGCCGTTTCCTTTTGCCGCCCTTGCCATATGCAAGGCAGCCCATTCAAAGAATCCGATCTCATCAAGGATGAGAGAAATAATAATAATCGCAATAAATGCTAATGTCGCATTCCAGACAATGCCGGTCACATCGACCACGTCGCCAAAATCGACAACCCCCACAATCAGCGCCAAGATGGCTCCGCCAATGGCTGACCAGCCGATGGAAAGCCCTTTCGGTTGCCAAATGACGAACACAAGGGTGATGAGAAAAATCACAGATGCTAGTATAGTCATAATTCCTTTTTACCTCCTATTAATCACAAGAAATGCGTAAGCCCTGCTCCTCCAACTCCTTCAATTTGAAGTCCTGGTTCGGCAAGTGGTCAAGGAGGCTTTGGATCATCGGAAAGTATTCACTGTCGCGGTTAAGTGAATAAATAATCCATTGACCACGGCGTTTCTCCCTCACGATCCCCACATCCTTTAATTTCCGGACGTGTTGACTGATAGCCGGCTGACTTGCTTTGAAGATTTCCACAAACTCACACACACAGCAGTCATTCGTATCCAGTATTTTTACCATGGTTAACCGGGTTTTATCCCCTAATAACTTAAGAATGGTTGCTGATTTGTCTAATTCAACCGTCAATTCGCCACCTCCATATATTAATGTATGCTTATATAATAGTTCACTTATATATAGATTACAAGACGTTTCTGTATTATTCTAAGTAAAAAGGGGTGTTGAAATGATAAAGGGATATATAGATAAGATGAGAAAAGATGACTGGAGTCAAGTCGCCGAAATTTATCGGGAGGGAATCGCAACGGGGAACGCGACCTTTCAAAAAGACATCCCTTCCTGGGAAGAGTGGGATGACAATCATATACAAGCAGGGCGGATCGTTGTCCGTTCAGGGGATTCCATCATAGGATGGGCTGCCATGAGTCCTGTCTCAAGCCGATGTGTATACAGAGGTGTAGCCGAAGTTAGCGTGTACGTCTCGGCACGGCACGCTGGGCAGGGAATCGGAAGCCAACTCCTCAGCGCCTTAATAGAAGCAAGTGAACAAGGAGGATATTGGACCCTTCAAGCGGGGATTTTCCCTGAAAATGTAGCTAGCATCAAACTTCATGAGAAACAGGGCTTTCGCATCCTCGGTCACCGTGAAAAGATCGGGAAGATGGATGGAGTATGGCGGGATACCGTTTTGTTAGAGAGAAGGAGTAAAACCGCGGGAGTAGAATGAAAATTCATGGGTCTTAATAGTACCGGCAAGCCTGAATGCCAATCTGATCGATGGACATCAGCTTGCCGATTACATCTTAAGGCTCGATAAGATCCGTATCAGGAGGAATATACCCCAGCTGCCTTCCTATTTTCACGATTTGTCCTTTATGGTGGAATTCGTGTGTGACGGTATGGGTATACAGCCATAATGCAGAGATCTCGGCACTATCATCTTCCCCGAAGGATATGTGCTTGGTGTGATCCCACTTCCCTTTGAACTCCTCTAGAAATTCATGAAGAAGGTCATCTGTCTTCCTGAAAATATCACGCATTTCCTCTACTGTGTTTGCGGAATCCGAAGTGATTTTAGGAAGGGACCGACCTAGAGCACGGCTTCCCAGCCATACACGATAACAATCCGCTACGTGAACATGCAGATTGCGGATGGAGTCTCCTCCAAACGATTCAAGTTCTTTTACATAATCTGCTTGGGACATCGTTTCACAATAACGAAATAATAATTCTCTCGTACGGCGGACCCAGTCATATTGCTTTTCAAAAACATCCATTTCTTGCACTCTCCTTTTATGGTTCCTTAATTCTCAACATCTTACCTGCAAATAATCCGGAGCTTCTTTCTTTACGAAATGCTTCTCAATGAACGATAGTACTTCCTCATTTCCAGGTAAAGATACAATGCCCTTTGCGTCTTTAAAGGACAACCATTTATAATCACTATGCTCTTCGTTTAACACCACCTCCTGATCATCAGGTACGAATCCCACAAACACAGGCGCGATGTATATGTAATTCCCTTCAACGGAATAGATCCGATCGAATGTGTTGGCAGAATATAAGGAAAGGTTTGTGATGCCTGTCTCTTCTTCCACCTCTCTGTATGCAGCTTCCCAGGCTTTCTCGCCTGCCTCGATGCCTCCGCCGATATAGCACCATTCATTTTTCAAAACAGATTCGGCTCTTTTCACGAGTAATACTTTGTGTTGATCATCCACTTTTTTTAGTAATACGACGGCGATTCCTTTACATCTGATTGGTACTTCGTTCATGTCATCCCCCTCTTCGCTTCAGTCCACAACCGCTGAACCCCTACTAGTTCGAGACCATTAAATTCCATCCGATAAATATCCGGTTTTGATGTACCATGCAGGAAACTCAAATCAAAGCGGCTGTCATAATGGCCCATCATCAGCGTCATGATGGCTCCGTGTGTACCAACTACAATTCTCTTTCCTTCATATGCATGTAAGAGTGTATTCAATACCGCAACGGCCCTACTTTGACAGTCGGTAAACTCTCCCCTGTCAAAATTTCAAACAAACGGGCTGATTCAGCCTTTGGTAACTGCGCATACTCTTGAGGCCCCTGCATCACTTCGAGCGCATCCTTCTTCGGACTAATCCATATCTGGTGCAGCATGGGCTTAGCATCGATATTCGGATTTTTATATTTGTAAATAAATCGATAGTCAGGAGGACGGATGAAGTCTACTTGTGCTACCTTCCAATGGGTATCATGAAGGATTGCCCTTACCTCTTCCACCTGTTTTGTATCGGTGATCGTGTTAAACTCTTCATACTCATCTTCATCTCCGACCTGTTTCTCGACGACGATGTTTTGCTTTTCGTCAAAAATTTCCAAGTCGTTCCCCTGACAGCCGACCAATAAAATGGCAAGTAATATGACGGCCAATCTTTTCATCAACAGTCCCCCTCAACCCAAAAGAATAGCATCGTATAACTCCACCCGAACATCAGAAGGGTCCCCAGGCTGGTTTTCTTTTTGATAGATTTCGAGATTCCAGCTCTTGGTGGAACGGGTATACCCGTTTTCATTGATCCACTGGTGCAGCTGCTCGTAGCTCTGCCGGAGGTCATGATTCGGTCCTTGGTGAAAAATCGTGCCATAGGTTTGGGGCGGGATGGTCAAGGTGGTCATGTCTGTTGGAATGTCTCCATAGTCACTTACCTGCAACCCGATCCAGTAGCCGTCTTCTTCCGGGGACGATTCTACAACGATAAAGGCGCCGATCTGCTGATCAGGGTGCAGGGCATGATGGATTTCACCTGCTCTTTCTTTCAACTGCTTTGCCGCTTTCGGTATTTCCACCACGTACTCGTCACCGGGGCAAACGACCCTGAACCCTACTAATTTCACTTCTCCAACGCTTTTCAATTCTGCCATGAGTTACGCCTCCTCTATCCAATCATTAAGATTTTCCCGAACAAAAGCGATATCCTTCTGATAATGTTCCACATGCCCTTCTTCTATCATCTTTTGAAAAGCAGGATCGCCTTCCCGTGCTTTCCGGTGGATGGTTTGACATATTGCTTCCAATCGACGGATGACCATTTGAAGATCTTCCATTCCGACATCAATCCCGTACGATTCAAAGAACCGTTTCACTCTCTCTTTGATCCTCTCAGCATCCCGTTCCCGCTCGTAGTGCATAGCCTCACCCGTTTCCGAATAACGGACACGGCTCAAGGGTACACAGGTGTACAGGGTATAGGCGATGTCCCATCGTCTTGGACCGGGACCCGCCACATCGAAATCAATGATTCCTACCGGTTGCTGTTTGTTAAAAATAATATTGTATATGGCAAAGTCATTGTGGCATAACACTTCATATGATTCTGGCGTGAGATCGATCGGCTCCCAGCCGACGGCGATGGGGAAATCACTCACAGCGTCATGATAGTGCCTGAGCATTTTCGCAATACCGCTAAGCACCTCATCTGACCACATGTATTCCTTTAACGGATAATTCCCCGCTTCCCCATCAATGAAGGATAAGATTTCCCTGCCTTTCTCATCAATTCCGAGAAACGCCGGTGAGTGCTGGAATCCTTTCTTTTCGAGATGGTTCAGAAGCTTGTGAATCCTAGCACTCTCAGGCTTCAGTTGCCGACGGACTGTATTTCCGGAACGGTAAACGGTCGAGACATTCCCGCCGGTTAGTTTTTCTTCGTGTGACATAAGCTACCCCCATAAAACCAGTTTGATCCTACAATCCCAATTATTTCAAAACTCAGACCATTTCACAATCCCCTATTCACTACAATGAAAAAAACCTCTTGTTTGCACAAGAGGTAAGCTTTTCTTCGGCAAGAGGAGAGTCACGGTCGTTCCCCAGCCTACTTTACTTTTTATGGACATTCATTCATGAGCTAATAGAGTGCCTACCGTACTGAAACCGGGACTTCCCCTGATCAATTCGGACTCATTTCTTCCTGTCTTTCAAAAACGATACAGCAATGGCCGCGATGACATCACCGATCGCCGTCAGTAGTGCAATCATCTATTCCACCCCTGCCTTTTTCTTAACGAACGGGCTGATAGCCGTTCCGATCGAAAGACCAAGAAATGCAGCAATGGCATAGAAACCGATCCCCATCCCATCCCAGCCGCCTACCATGAATATACTGTAAAGAATGGTTCCGAGACAGACAAAGCCCAATAATGCAGACAAACTCAATACGATATAATTACGGATATACCTGGCCATCACCACAATCAGGCAAGCTGATATGATAAAAAGCACGATGATAGGCAGCCATCCCTCTAACATCAACATGTTGCCACCCCCTATTCAATTCCTCTACTAAACCACCAAAAGAAAAAGAGTATCACAGCCACAATAAACCCCAGTAGGGCAACGACATGTTTTCTTTCCGTTTTTTTCTTACCGGAATGAGCAGCGGCAATTCCACCGACCAATGGCAAGGAAATGGCGACCCACATCCAGAAACTCATTTAACTAACTTCCATGAATGAGAGAATCTTGTCTTTGAATCCACCATTGCTTGTATAGAGTATATACGTTTCAGCACTTGTCTTGATGACGACTCGATCTGTGTGCCCGTATGGGAATCCGATTCGGATGGCCTTCTTATCTTCACCACCATATGTATCATCCATCGTTACGTCCTTGATTTCTGAAAGAGGGATATCTATTTGGCTTAACTGCCATTTGATTCGCAAGTTCTCATTGTTCCTCGATACCTTTACTTCCAAACTGATCACTCCTGTCTATATCAATATCTACGGGATAAGAATACAGAAAGTTTCAAATTTCTTCCTATTTTGAACTCGAAGTCTCTTTCTTCCTTTTGTTTTCAGGTTTCTTTAACCAGTAACGAACCCCTTTTCCAGCCAGCGGTTCGTCATTGTATCTTGGAATAACGTGAAGGTGGGCATGGAAAATAAACTGATTGGACACCTCTCCGACATTCCATCCAAGGGTATAGCCGTCTGGTGAATACGTTTCATCTAAATATGTCTTTGCCTTTTGTAATAATTCGTATGTATCGTTCCACTCTTTCTCCGTTAACTCGAATGCATTTGCGTGATGACTTTTCGGGACGATCACGCCGGAGCCTTCGAGTACATCCTGGTGCTTGTTATGCTGCAAGAAATAGCAGGATTCGTTTTCAAATACGATATTTTGGTCTTGGTCCTTTTCCGGATGGCAGAATGGACAGGTTTCTTGATTGGTCATGTGTTTTCTCCTTCTATATGTGAGTTTGCGAGAGTCCCATCTCTTCTTCCAATTATTTCAAACCTCCCTCCCTTTGACAATCCCAAATCCCAGTAGTGTCACTCACTTCACTCAACTGTTCATTTTTGCAAAAACACCCCATACAAACTCTACACAGTGAAACCCCTTTCATAGCTGGTTAAATGGCTTTATACTAGACTCATAAGATGATCATCTACTAAAACAAGAATATAAATATGCAAAATTAATTACTAGAGGAGGATCCTCATGGTATTGGATAAAAGACGTGCACACTTATTATCCATCATTCAACATTCGCCTGACCCGATCCCGACGAAGGAGCTTGTCGCCAGGATGAACCTGTCTCAGCGGACCATTTATTACGATCTTGATCAGATCAACAGCTGGCTGAAGACGGAAGGGTTGGAACCGATTGAAAGTCAGCATGGGAAGGGGTTGTACTTGCCCCCTGATTCGAAATCGAAGTTGATGGTTTCGAAGGATCAGAGTTTTGAAGATTGGCAGTATCAGTTATCAAAAGAAGAGCGCGAAGTCCTCATTAAAGCATCCATCCTGTTGGAAGAACAAGATGCGTCGATGCAGCGGTTCATGGATCTGACGAGCATGAGCCGGGGGACGATCGCGAAGGTGATTAAAGACATCAAGAAGGAATTTCACGAAGCAGGTTTGCATTTGTACTATAAAAAAGGATCGGGTTACCGGCTGAGTGGTCCCGAGGAGGCAAAGCGGACGATGCTTTCCACGATTCTCGCCACCATCTTTTCCCACCACGATTGGCAGAATGTCCGGAATGAGGTTCACAGGATGATCCAGCCGGAAGCCGATACGTGGTCACAGGAAACGGAGCAAAGGCGCCTGGTGAGGGAAATTCTATATGAAGCGGAAAAGGAATTGGGATTGACGCTGACGGATGAAATGGTTGAGATTCTGTCCCTGCAGATCCTGATGATCATGAAGCGGATCGAATGGCACAAGTACATTTCGGTCCCGGAAGAAGAGAAAGAAGTCCTGAAGCAGACAGAAGCCTACAGGGCAGCCCTTCATATCACCAATAAGCTTGACGTCACTTTCCCGGATGATGAGGTTTGTTTCATTACGATGAACCTGCTCGGATCCAAGGTCCAGCAGGATAACTTCAACCGCTATACGGAACAGGAATTATCCGGGCTGAAGGAAGTCGTTCAACGGATGATCCATGATTTCCAGCTTTACTCCTGTGTTGTATTCGACGATAAAAAGGGACTCGAGGAAAATCTAATTTCCCATATTAAGCCGACGTTTTACCGGCTCAAGTACGGGCTCTCGATCGCGAACGATCTGTCTGACAGCATTCAAACGACGTACCCGGATATCTTTCACCTGACGAAGCGGGTCATGAAGCACCTGGAACTGTATGTCGGAAAGTCTGTACCGGATGAAGAAGCGGCTTATATCACCCTGCATTTCGGTGGGTGGTTGACGAAAGAGCAGAAGAAGGTCGAGACGAAGTTCAAGGCACTCATCGTGTGTGAAAATGGGATCGGGACTTCGAACATGCTCAGGACACAGCTCGAGAATCTGATTGCCGGGCTCAGTGTCATCACGACACTCTCCATGAGGGACTATCGAACGAACGAGTACGAAGCGGACATTATTTTTTCCACCAATTATATAAAAGAAAAAGACATTCCCGTCATCCACGTGCCCGCCATACTCACGAACTCGGAAAAGGAACGGGTCATGCAGCGGATGAACGAGCTTTTCGACTCGAAGCCGACCGAAAAGAACCGGACCGACCTTCTGATGGATGTGATCAAGCGTCATGCCACCATCCATGAAGAGGACGCATTAAAAAGAGAACTGGTCCAACTTTTAGAACAAACTACTCCCACGATAAAGGAGCTCAGAAAGCCTATGCTTAATGAATTACTGACAGAACAGACGATCCAGCTGAAAGAACGTGTCTCAAGTTGGGAGGAAGCCATCAAGGTGGCGAGTGAGCCCCTTGTCGAACAGCAATCGATTCGACCGGATTATGTGGAAGCAATGATCACGAACGTAAAGGAATTGGGTCCTTACATCGTCATCGCACCGAATATCGCGATCCCCCACGCACGTCCTGAAACAGGCGTCGAACAGCTGGGGATGAGCTTCCTGCGACTCGAGGAACCGGTTTATTTTTCCGAAAAAGAAAAGCACCGCGCCCAGCTTATCATCGTGCTTGCAGCAATCGATAATCAAACGCACTTAAAGGCACTGGCACAGCTTACAGAACTATTATCAAATGAAGGCAATGTAGAAAAGTTGATCGCAGCAAGTGATCAAAAAACCGTCATCGAATTAATCAACCAAACAGTAGAAGTATAAATTTGAGGAGGAAATGAAAATGAAAAAAGTATTAGTGGTATGTGGAAACGGATTAGGAAGCAGCATGATCGTAGAAATGAACGTAAAGGCAGCACTGAAGGATATGGGAAAAGAAGCAGACGTATCCCACACGGATCTGACAACAGCAAAAACGGAACAAGCAGACCTTTTCCTGGGCTCTGAAGATATCGTCGAAAGCCTGGAAGACGGCCGCAAGAATGTTGTGAAGTTAAGAAACCTGATGGATAAGAACGAACTTCGCGCAGCATTGGAACAAAATATCTAGTCCACTTTTAAAAAGGAAGGAGCGATACAAATGATTGATATCATAATGAAGGATATACTCGGTACACCTGCAATCCTTGTCGGTCTATTCGCCTTAATCGGGCTCCTTATTCAACGGAAGAATTCAGGGGATGTCGTGTCTGGAACCCTCAAAACGGTCATGGGCTTCGTCATCCTCGGGGCGGGTGCGAATGTACTCGTCCAGTCCCTTGAGCAATTCAGCAGCATGTTCAATCATGCGTTCGAAGTCGACGGGGTCATCCCGAACAACGAAGCGATCGTGGCTCTTGCACAGGAAAGCTTCGGTACGGAAACCGCGATGATCATGCTGTTCGGTATGGTGGTCAATATTCTGATTGCACGATTCAGTCCTTTTAAATACATCTTTTTAACCGGACATCATACCATGTTCATGGCCTGCATGATCGCGGTCATCCTGACCACCGGAGGATTCACGGGAGTACCGTTGATCGTTCTCGGTTCGATCATCCTTGGGGCATTGATGGTCCTGTCACCTGCCATGCTTCAGCCATTCACCCGGAAAGTCACGGGTTCCGATGACTTTGCCGTCGGTCACTTCGGTTCCATCGGGTATTTGGTGTCAGCGATGGTCGGGAAAGCAGTTGGAAAAGGAAGCAAATCGACAGAAGAAATCAAGGTGCCAAAATCACTTGGATTCCTGCGCGATACATCCGTTTCCGTTTCCCTGACGATGGTCATCCTGTTCTTCGTCGTAGCAGGCGCAGCAGGCCCCTCTTTCGTCGAAGGAGAATTAAGCGGCGGACAGAACTTCCTGGTCTTCGCCTTTATGCAGGGGATTACGTTTGCCGTCGGAGTGTACATCATCTTAGCAGGGGTGCGGATGCTCCTTGGTGAAATCGTTCCTGCCTTCAAAGGGATCGCGGACAAAATTGTCCCGAATGCCAAACCGGCCCTTGATTGCCCGGCCATCTTCCCATTCGCTGGGAACGCCGTCATCATCGGATTTCTATTCAGCTTCATCGCCGGACTAGTGAGCATGCTTTTCCTTCCACTCCTGGGATTGAAGGTCATCGTTCCGGGACTTGTCCCTCACTTCTTCACGGGGGCAGCAGCCGGAGTATTCGGTAATGCCACGGGCGGACGCCGCGGTGCCGTCATCGGCTCCATGGCGAACGGGGTCATGATCAGCTTCCTGCCGGCCCTGCTATTACCGGTATTAAGCTCACTCGGATTCCAGGGAACCACGTTTGGAGATGCAGACTTCGGTTTAGTCGGTATCGTGCTTGGTAACCTTGTGAAATTGATCGAATCCAATATGATGGTATTTGTATCCATCATTGTTCTTCTGGCCATCCTGTTCTTTATCAGCTTTAAGAGTAAAGGGACTGGTGAGAAGAAGGAAGAAACGGAAGTAGCGTAAGATGAAAGTAGCCACCCTCTGTGTATGTGGAGGGTGGCTACTTTTTTGTTTCATCTTCTATTGCGATGCAGATGGGGACAGGCTACATGATGCAGTTAATACATATCCTTCTGAGTAAAATTCCAAAACGCTATGGCAAGGCAAGCGACGGTCCATACTGCAAGTACTGTCAATGAAAACGGCAGTGACATCCCTTCGATTGGAGGAGCTTGACCTTCTAAGTAATTGATCAGATCAAAATTCAAGTTCACCAAATACTTTGAGCTCGTCCAGCTTGAACCGACAGAAGATAAGAGGGTGCCTGCAATCAACACAGCCATCATCGCCCCGATACCAGTTGCTGTATTTTTTACAAGCACTGAAATCATCAGGCTTATGGTAGCAACAGTCGCTGTAACGACCCATGCAAGACCCGCTGACATCAGCAAGTATTCCCACATCGGCAGGGTGTGGATATATGCTGTCGAAAATTCACCTGATGGAGAAACTTGAAAGCCCGTCAGAATAGGTGCCGTCCATCCATCATATCCGAGGACAATCCCTGAAATCCCATAGCAGACAACTACAGTAGCTGCCATCAGCATCGACGTATACAGCAAAACCGTCAGCCATTTGGCCATCAGGATCTTCCATCGTTTGACCGGTCGGGATAATAATGTCTTGATGGTCCCATCATTGTATTCCCCACTCACAACATCAGCCATAATGATAATGATGAGTAAAGGCAGGACCAGAGTGAGTCCCTGTGAGAAAAAAATGCGGATGAATGTAGGTGCTCCAGGGTAGTTCGGGTTGATGGCGTTGTCCAAGTAGTATTGCTTTTGCTTCAAATCCAATTCAAGGAATTGTCTGGCCTCATCCTGGATCCCACTGGATGCCAGCCGGTTTTGCCGATCGACGATCTCCTGCTGCAGATCCACTCGCCAGTCCAGCGTACCCTGCTTTTCAATCTTCTCTTGTATCTCCCGGTATTGTGCATATGTAAACATAGAGACTAGAACGATTAATATAGCGACAACAACCATAAAGCGTTTTTTGGAAGCCATTTTCATGACTTCATTCTGAATCAGGCCAATCATATTTGGATTAGACAATATGATCGCCCCCTGTCAAACCTATAAATAAGTCCTCCAATGTCTGGACCTTCCTTTCAATTGTCCATACCTCAATTCCCGCCTGTAGTAAAGATTCATTCAGGATCGACGTTTTGCTTTCATCCATAAGAGTATGGATCGTATGATCATCGTACAGTTCTGCGGATTGGACATGTGGCGATGCTTTAAAGATATCAAGTGCACGAAAAGCATCATTGACTCTCCAGTCCACACCTGATGACAATGCATCCACTAAATCACTTACCTTGCCTATCTTCACGATTTTCCCGCGGCTCATAATCGCCACTCGATTGGCAAGCATTTCGATTTCACTTAATATATGACTGGAGACAAGAACGGAAAGACCCGTTTCGTCGACCAGCTTCCTGATAAATGTACGAAGATCCTTGATTCCCATTGGATCCAATCCATTCGTAGGTTCATCCAATATAAGCACATCGGGCCTGCCTAACAATGCTTGTGCAATCCCGAGCCTCTGACGCATGCCCAGTGAATAGGTCTGTACCTGGTCATCAATTCGTGCCGTCAGATCAACCAGATCAATGACCTCCTGTATTCGGTCACTGTCCACCCCAGGCAGCATCCGTGAGAATAGTTGAAGGTTTTCCCGACCGCTTAAATACTTATATAACTCTGGATTTTCTACGATCGAACCTAGACGCTGCATCGCCTGTACAAATTGCTTCCTCACATCAAATTCACAGATTTTGATGACTCCCGACGTCGGTTTGATCAGACCGACGAGCATCCGGATCGTAGTTGTTTTCCCAGCACCATTGGGACCAAGGAACCCAAATACTTCTCCTGGATAGATGTCAAATGATAGATTATCAATAATCGTCTTTTTCCCAATTACTTTCGTTACATTTTTCAATTGAACGGTTGGCTTTATGCTCATATCATCACCCTACATCCATTCTAACCAACTATTTTCTCAATTGCTCTTATAAATACTCAGCCGTAGTAAAAGTTGGTACAATCATAATAGAAGGAGAGATTAAGAGATGAAAAAATGGATGTGGCAACTATTTATCACCCTTTCCCTTGCACTGACCGTTCTATTTGGATATGGATTTGCAAGAGCCTATTCGGATATCGCCAACCCTCCCCAAGAGAAGATAGCAGCAGAATCAGACGAAGCTCCCGCTACTCCTGGAGAAACGTATATTGCACTTGGCGACTCATTGACAAGAGGGGTAGGATCTTCAAAAGGAGAAGGTTTTGTCCCGCTGGTTGGAGATTCACTTAAAGAAACCAACACGGTGGAGCGGTACCAAAACTTAGGAATACGGGGTGCCAGGATTGAAGATTTACTGGCCCAGCTAGAACAAAAGGATGTCAAGCGGTCTCTTAAGGACGCCAAAATCATTTCCATCACGATTGGGGGAAACAATCTCTTTAATTCTGGTGAGATTTTAAACAATTATTCAGAAGCTACCGCCCTTGCCATTCTGAAAACCGAAACTCCTAACCTGGAAAAAACGTTTGAAACCATTCGTGATATAAATAAGGACGCCGTCATCCTCTATATGGGACTGTATAATCCCTTTAAAGAATTACCAGACGGGGATTCCTTTGACTCTGTCATTCAAAAATGGAATGAATCCGCCCGAACATTTGGCTTAACATACGACGTTCAAGTGGTGGATACCTTCAATTTGGTAACCGATGCCAAACGCGATCTTTCAAGTGACAACTTCCATCCAAATGATGCTACTTATCAGGAAATAGCTGAAAGCCTATCACTGGTTATTGAAAAAAACGTTATAGAATGATTGCAGAAAAGGTGAATTCGTAGTCCGCTTTAAGGAGAGATTTAGAGTTACCTTTTTTTTTTCATTAAAGCCATGGGGACAGGTTCCGTGGCTTTTTTTTGCCAAGGAACTGTCCCCATTAGGATTCGAATAATGCAGAATCAGCCATCCGCGTTTGTTGCGGTTGGCTGTTTTTTCGTTACGAGCTTAGGGGGTTGCTCGGAGTTGTATTCCGTAAAAACCATTTTCTAAATGACGATTTTGGTGTAATCTAGTTCATGTGCCTTTTTTGTAAAATTCTTACTTATTTTGCCTTGCATCTATTGTTGAGGTCTGTAAGCAGTCAAAGCAAATAAAAAAAGAAAATAAACTGTAACGAATGAACATTTTTTTGGAGAAATAGATGATTAGACTTTTAAAAACAGATCGGAAAGGAGGTTACATGTGGATAAAGAGAGTGTTTATCAAGAATACGCAGACTTTATTTTCAGATATTTAGTAACCCTGACACACGATCCTCAATCTGCCGAAGAGTTGACTCAAGAGACATTTTATCAGGCCATTAAGTCCATCAATCATTTTCATGATAACGGAAAAGCTAAATTTTCAACGTGGCTGTGTTCAATCGCTAAAAATGTTTGGCTACAAGAATTAAATCGTGAAAGAAAGAAGCACCGGTTAGTGGAATCACTAGGCAATGAACCTGCTCCCATTAACAGTTTGGAAGAACAATATATTCAAAATGAAGACAAAATCCTCTTTTTCAAACAGGCTCAACAACTTAGCGAGAAAAAACGTGAACTTCTCTATCTCAGGTTATTAGGAGATTTATCTTTCAAAGAGATTGGCTCGATTTTGGGAGAAACAGAAAACTGGGCCAGAGTCACATTTTACCGTGCCAAACAACAAATAAGAAAGGGTGATAAAAAGTATGAATCATAATGTTTTTAAAGATTTAGTTCCGAGCTATATTGAACATTTAACAAGTGAAGAGACCAATAGTCAGATGGAAGTACATATGGAGCAGTGTAAAAACTGTCGAGAATACTTACAGGACATGCAAGAAGAATGGTTGTCGGAAAATGTACATGAACAGGCAAAAGAGGATAAAAATATTGACTATTTAAAAAAGGTGCGATCTAACAACAGAAAGAAAATACTCACGATTGTCACTTCTCTGCTATCCCTTTTTCTCATTTTGATCCTTGGCTATTACCTACTCTTCATCAGAATGTGGATAGCAGATACAAAAGATGTTGAAACAACCATTCAAAATCAAGGAAACACAGTTACTCTGTCATTTAAATCGAAACAAGACAACCATCATCTGTTAATTAGAAAAGAACAGCTGAATCAAGAGTATACTGACTGGATGATTGTTTATGAGAAACGGGAAGATCTATCCACAAAGGAAAACCTGAAGGATGAGATTAACATCACCTATACTTTCCTGGATGAAAACACGTTACTACTGGATAATGGCAAAGAGAAAAAACTGACAGACGATGACAAAATATCCATCCAATATAAAAACAGCACGAAAGACATCTCATTAAAAGATTTATACCATCATGAAAATTAAAGACAATAACATGCATAAAGCCATGGGGACAGGTTCCGTGGCTTTATTGTGTACCAAGGTACCTGTCCCCACGGCTTTTTATTAAACTTGATGAACAATCTCCAATAGTCGCTTTGGATCTTCGGAAGAAACCCTTTCTGACAATCTTGCTGCGGCGATGATTGGCGCCCATTGGAAAATTTCATCTTTGGACAGACCGCTTTTCTCACAATACAGGCGCATATACAATTCCGCCAGCTCCTCTGAGACCTGGGAATACAGGAGATAGCTCCGATAGACGTCAGCCCGTCTATCCCCTGCACTGGAATCAACCCAGTCGATGATGGTGACGTTATTCTCTGACAGGATTAAGTTATATAAATGAAAATCTCCGTGGCAGAGCTTTTTTTCAAAGATCATGGAATCTAGTTTTTTCAGTAAACGAGTCTTTACCCCATCTTCCAAATCAGGTGCAGATTCAATTTGGCGTCGCAGTTTTTCGGACATCGGTTCAATGGAATGAGCGTTGATCTGATGCATGCGCATTTGGATATCTACAGACATGCCCATATAGTACTCCGCTTTTTCCATATGGTCAGTCAGGAGATCCCCTAGTGTTCTTCCTTTTATATGTTCCATGATGATGACCTGTTTTCCGTCCAAGTTTGTGACATCATAGATTTCAGGTACATGCAGCCCACATGAATGGGCATACTGCTGCTTTTTTGCTTCTTTTTGGGATTCCTCGACTGGTAGGGATTCGTTAAAGACTTTGTATATTTTATTTTTGTAGAGATAGACTTTGGCTGTGTTTCCGGTTGCAATGGGAGTTCCTATGATCATTGTGTTTCGCCCCTTATCCTCTAGCATCTTCTATAATATAAAGGAACTTCTTTATCAAAGAAGTCCCTGGCTTTAAGGCTTATTCCAAAAAAACGTCGTCACCACAAATGGAAGAAGAATCCCGATTACTAATATGAGACCATTTCCAAACAGGCCAATTTTTCTGTAGATCGTTTTTTTACCGAACAAAGCTGCCACAAAACCAATGCCCGCCATGATGACTGCAGGAAGTAAGAATGTGTCATTTCCTAAGAGGGTTAAAAAATAGAATACAAGACCTATTAGAAAGATAGTGAATGAACCTATACTGAATACTTTTTTCAATTGTATCCCTCCTCTTTTCTTTCTACACATGTTAGATTTTTTATAATCATTCTTTATCCGTCCCTCAATAGGATATTCAATAGAAACGAACAAACCAACCCCGACACCGCTGCCACCAGCCCGTTCAATCCGATTGCAGTTAAGCTTAAACCACCCCATCCGCCAAAGGCCAGACTTATAATCCAGCAGAGGGAAGATAGCAGGAACACCCCAAAAAATAACTTCACATTAAAAAAGGAAGGGATCCTACCGTACCTCTGCAAAGCCTGTAAAACACACGCAACAACAGCCCCGATGACGACCAACGTTAACACATCAATGGACATGAAGAATGCCTCCCCCGTCAGTTTCTGTTTTTATCCATCCACTCTACAGCGTAGTCCACCATATGTTTCATCGGGATGAAATAGCTCTTTGCATCACCTACATTCCCCTGTTTCACTTTGCCTGTTTCCCTGTGAAAATCATCAAACAACCGGTCAAAATCGTCTGACTCATTATTGATATCACGATACGTGGTCCACACTTCTTTCATGCCTTTTTTAATTTTGATATCCCATATTTTTTCTTTCACAAAGGTGTTGTCTTGCCTGTATTCAGCGAGGTGCAGTGAGGTATTTGAATTCGTCGGGGCACCAAGGAGAAGGATGCTGCCACTCAGTTCATATACCTTTCCCAACGGGGAGTGTGCATTCATGGAGTAGTCGAGACCATGTTCCTGCGTGATGCGGGCAGCGTCTTTCCCCCAAGCAGCGAATGATGTGTGGGGGTGCGGGCTCCGTTTCACCCCATCCTGCTTTCTGAATGTCTCAGGGATGAAACCCATATAAGAGGTCGGGGTCAGATCGGGGTGAAAGGTCGGCATGTTTTCCCGGATGAGTTCCAGCTCTTCCTCCGTATATCCTCTTCCATATTCCGTCGGGTCGCATAGATGCTCGGTTTGGGTGGGCATCACAATATTCCCACCAGTACCAACTGCCTCTTCCAGTGCCAGGATGACAGACACCGGTCCACCTATGACTCTGCCGATTGATTTTAAGGAGGAGTGGACGATGAGTGTCATTCCTTTTGTGACGCCGAGTTTCTTTAAATCTTCTACAATATGTTCTTTGGTAATGAGTCTTCCATTCTTCATAACTTATTCACCTTTTTTCTCGGTTTAAGCTGATTCGTCCCCATGAAATAGCTGCTGACGCCAAGCATCATCCCACCGCCGACACTTAATAACACACCCAGGCTGACGATATATGTAGATAAATAGATTCCCAGCATAAAGAGTAGTAACCCTGTTATGAATAGAATTGGACCTATTTTCATGATTGGTTCCTCCGAACATTACGGTTTGTAATTCCAATTATTTCAAATCAGAAAGAAATTCACAATCTTTTTTTCTACTCAGGAAGTGTAGTGTTGGCTCTCATACTCCAAAACGATGAGCTAAACACTCCCCTCAGAGTTTTAACTTCTCTGTATCGATTCCAGCTTCCTTCAACTTCAACTCTGCATCATCCTCAATGATGTCCTTGAATATCTGTAATGCACCGTCAAACTCGACATGCTTATCCATCATAAAGCTCATCCTATGTTCAACTTCAATCCACGTTGAAATGTTTGCTTCATTATGTTGGATCTGCGCTTCCAATTTATCCAAGGCGTTAGCAACTTTGGCTTCATACGTTTCTTTCTCTTCAAACTCATGCCAGAGATCGTATAGCACATCTCCTAAAGCATTTCCCAGCATATCTCGTATTTTCTCAATTACCTTTCTCTCATTGAATGCCTTCTGTTCCTTCGCTGCTTGGTCATGCATCGTGTCAAACGCCGGAATGTCCCCTGCTTCTGCCTCCACGAGATCATGAATGATGATCATTTTTAATAATTTCTCCAAATCCACTTTCTCTGTTAAATATGGTTCTATTAGCATCGCCATCAGGGAGACTCTCCACGTATGCTCGGCGACGCTTTCCTGTCTTCCGTTCGAGAGCCAGCTGTGCCTCATCTCAGTTTTCAGCTTTTCTCCCAGTTTGATGAGTTCCAATATGTTTACAAGATTTGTTTTCATTTATATTTTCCCCTTCTTTAATCTCCGCTTCAGGCTTCGTATTTGTCCCCGGTGATTGATTTCATCTTCCATGACGTGAAACCAAAGGTAGTAATGGTTAAACGGGACACCATTCGGCCACTCATTCTCTCCGAAAAGCCAGTCATCGTTTCTTTTTTTAAGCTCGGACAGGGTCTTCTCCCTGACGGCTGAAAGCTCGTTGATGTAGTACTGAATGGGATGTCCTTTTATGGTCTTCCCAGCTTCCTCACCGAGTTTCAGTGCGGCTTTCCATTTCTCCAACTCAACCTCGTCGATGTCCCGTCCTTCAAATGAAATAACCCCATGGACAAACTCAATGGAAGCAATATGGAGGAGAAGTGATCCAATGGTATTCACATCGCCTTCTGGCAACTGATCCAACTCTTCTTCAGTGAGATCCTTGATTTCTTCCACTGTCACAGCCCGGGTGTGTTCCAGCATTGAAACGAGTTCCACCATTGTTTTTGTGTAACCACCGTTATTTTTAATACGGTAATCAATCATGTCCATTCCCCCTAACCAATCTATCCTACATTTTACCAATTCCCTCCATTTTTAATAGACTGATATTTTGGAGATAGGAGTGATATAATGAAATTAGATACAAAAAAAAGAAGCTTTTTTGAAGCTCCTTCCGTCTCCGCATCCTCCATAGTATGATGCGCTTCATAGCGGCTGTTTCACATTCTTTTCCCTTTTAGGAACCAATATTTAAATATCCTGAGATTTCATTTTATTTAATTCTTGAGTCCTTTCTTTTTTCAGATCTTTTCTCCCCCTGAACCACTCTTCCATTAAAAAAGCTACACCTACTACCACAACCAGAAAAGCAGTCAATACTTTTAACTGCCCCACTAAAACGAAATAAGTCATGGCAGCTACAAAGATTGCAGGTATTAAAAATCCCCAATATATACTATCTCTTTTAGCCAAAAAATACTGGAACCCAAAAGTAACCACAATTAATAAAAGTTGAAGCCACTCATTCATTTCACTTATCCTCCAATTCATTTTTATATTTTTCAATAATCAACTTTGCGTCCTCCAAACTGACTCTTTCTTCTATCGCTAGATGTTTAACAAAGCTGATAAACTCTTCGTTATCATTTTTTTCATTTAGTTCGATTTTTTGTATAAGTCTGTCCAAACGTGTGCGAACGGTTGGATATGATACATCATAATTTTTTGCAATGTGCTTTAGCGAACCAGAGTTTAAAACAAACTTCCTAATAAACTCCACTTCATCTTTTTCCAATGACAAGACCCAATTCGGAACATCTTTTATATCCATAATCTCCCTCCTCTCACCCATATAATACCAGATGCATTTAATAAAGTAAAAGTATTTTTTAATATTATTAAAAATAATATTAAAATAAATATAAATAATACTTATTACAACGGTATTCCAGAGTCTTTCTATAGTGAACTAAGGTACTGACTACAATGAGATGATTAGTCCAAGAATAAAAAAAAGAAGCTTATCTTAAGCTCCTTCAATAGTCTTCGTTTAATTCCATATGCAGATGAGTGAAAGTTCTTGTGAAATCCTGTTACCAGTTGATAAGAATTGTACATTCGGCACGTATCAGTTGGGAGATTAGGCTAAATCCTAGAGCCGATATATAGACGGAATAATTCCGCTTATCTCGTAATGAATAGTAAAAAAAACCGAAATAGTCGGAATAATTCCGGCTACTCTATCTATAAAGACGAAAAATGGTGGACTTTTCTGTACATAGTCGGAATAACTCCGACTATATCCCTCAAATGAAGGGATATAATGAATGTAACCGGAAAATCTCCGCTTATCTTTCTTTTGCTGGTTCTTCTATTAAGGGCAAGACATCTAATTTAAAAGACGAGGAACTCCTTCCTTATATCTGTCCCTTCATCTTCACCCTCTGACCAACCAAATATCCACCTGCCAACACAAAGAAAATCAAGAGCAGCCAGGCGAATCCGTCTGTGAATCCTGTCCGTTCAATGGCATAGCCGAATAGCGGAAAGCTGATCATGATGACAAAGCTTTCCATCAAGCCAATCAAGGAAAGGAATGTGGACCGTATATTACTTTTCAGAAAGCTCTGCACGAATGAGCTGAAGATCGGTTCGAACAGGCTTAAAAGTTGTGCAAGGATCAGAAACGACAGCAGAATCGCCCAGTCCGTTGCGAAGATGAACAGGACGAAAAAGACAAGGAAAAGTCCTAATCCATAATAAAGGATGTTGAAGAACTTGAATCGTTCCTCCACCTTGTACGCGATCTTCGCCATGACGACGCCGAGAAGTCCTTCGATGGTAAACACGGCTCCGACGACGATTGCCGAATAGCCCAGTTCCACGAAATATTCCTGTCCGTAAAATACCATGATCACCATGACCGCACTCGCCAGGATAAAAAGGACCACGGGTGCGTGAATGACCTGATTATTCCTCCATACGTTAATTCCCAATCGGAATTGGTGGATCCACTGATTGTACCAGCGTCCACTGATCTCTTCGGTCTTCCTGCTCCGGTTCTTTCATGAACAACAAAGGAACGACGGCGAGGACGTGGGTGACGATGGTGGATCCGTACACCCATTCCCAGCTCACTTCCGCCATGAAACCTCCGAGGAATTTCGCCAGGCTCAGGGATAACAGGGAAATCGCCGTCATGCTTCCGATCACCCGGGTATAATCCTTTTCCCGTTTGTCATTCTTCAATGTATCGTAGGCAAATGCCTGCTCAGCACCAGAATGGAGGGTGACCATGAGCCCCATGGACAGAAACGCCAGGGTGAACATGGAGAAGTTACCGCTCAAGAGCATAAACAATCCGTATAGGAGACTGAACAGATTCCCAATCACTAGGCTGACCTTCCTCCCGTACAAATCGGCAATCATCCCCGTCGGAACCTCGAATAATACAATGGCCAAGTGGAGAAGGGCCTCCAACACCCCGATCTCGCCCAATGTCATTCCCTTGTCGCCAAGATAGATGACCCATAGTGCCCGGTCGAAAAACAGCTGGGCAAAAAAGAGATAAAAGTATAGTAAATAGATATTGTTTTTTGTTTTTAATATGTTCATCATTTCGATTCGTCCTCTCGTTAATAAAAGCGCAGGCGGGTTCAGCAGCTGAATGGTAAGTCGCAAACCTCAAGCCCCTAGCCGCCACCGCTACATAAATCAAAAAAAGCCACAGGGAATCATTCCCCCATGGCTTTCGCTATTACAGGAAATCATACACTTGTTCACCCCTATGAAACATCAGCTAAAAAAGGACAGACGTGTCCCGAGGACGGCTGAAATTCCAATAATAGACATCATTAATAGTCGGTATTTTTTGATGTCTACAGTGAACGTATGCATGATATTCCCCCCTTTAGTATGTATGATTCATTTTTATTATATCTCTCTTCCTTTTTTTGGACAAGGGAACATTTTTCTGGCAGCACAGCCCATACTAATAGCTAAGGGAGGTGATCTGTTTATGAAAAAGCCTAATCAAACAAATGTGAAAGCCACGACATCAGGGACGGACCCCCAACAGGTGAAAAAGCAAATTCAAAAAGATGTCGCCGCGGGACAAGGTTCCATGACTTCACGGGAAGCAGGATCCATGAGGGATTAAGGATTCAAAGGGGCGGTTCACACCGTCTCTTTATCTTCTTTCAAAAAAGGAAATGGTTTAAGGTAGATTGTCCGATGCCTATATTTTATAATGAAGTGAAGGAGGTGAGAAAATGGAAAAGCAGATACTTGAACTATTATTGGATTTAAAAGGAGAAATGAAAGAGTTTCGAAGCGAGCTGCACACGTTTCAATCGGAGGTCCGCAACATTCGTTCTGATTTGAAAGAAACACAAGCTGATGTCCGTAAGATCAGTTCCGATTTAAAGGACACTCAGGCAGATGTCCGCATGATTAGTTCCGATCTAAAAGAAACTCAAGGTGATGTCCGTAAGATCAGTTCCGATTTAAAGACGACTCAAAATGATGTGAAGGAAATCAAGGAAACCGTGAACCGGATAGAAGCATTACAAACCGAAGATGTCATTGCAATGCTAAAGGTGACGAGGCAGAGCATAGAATCTGAATTTCATTATACGAATACAAGAATGACTGATATAGATAAGCGGGTCTTCAATCTTGAAAACAGGGTGGGGCGTTAATGCAGCTATAATACCTCTTGTTTACTGCTTACTCAGTTTGCCCCGCCAAATTCCCATCGTCTTCCTCACTATTGTATTCCACTCAATGTTGCTTTCTTTTCCACTTATAAGGCTTGTCTGCCCAATGAAACAACAACAAAAATAAGAATATACTGAAACTGATACTGATATTTTCTATCCACCTGATCTCTTCGTTTTTGATGAGTTGG
Source organism: Bacillus sp. es.034 (assembly GCF_002563655.1). Taxonomy (GTDB): domain Bacteria; phylum Bacillota; class Bacilli; order Bacillales; family Bacillaceae_B; genus Rossellomorea. Next base: position 4,311,369 of record NZ_PDIY01000001.1, read on the forward strand.
TATAGAATCCTAACCACAAAATAGATCAGGGGTAATCGTATGCATTTTTTAAACACGAAGAGACTCCTTTCAGCGCGCCACTTTATGGGATTCATTTCCATTTTATCATTTTTTGAAGATCTTTGTGGTGCTGATTACGAAAAAAATGAAAGCCACAGAGGATCCATCCTTTGTGGCTTTGACTATCTACTTTTTACACTTGAAACTTCCGGACGAGACCATTTAATTCCTGAGCGAGTTTCGCCAATTGTTCCGAGCTTCCTGCCACTTCTTCCATCGAACTGCTTGTTTGCTGAGTCGAGGCGGGGGTTTGTTCGACGCCGGCGGCTGCTTCTTCGGACTTTTCCACCAAGTGCTATATGACGACAAATTTCTACATATGAAACTATAATACCGTTACTTAAGAACTAAAAGGAGGGATCTCTTTGAATGAAGAAAAAAGCAACGGGAAGCATTCCGCTGCTTTTAATCGAGTTTTTTATAAACGTCTTTAGCATCCCGTGATAAATGACTGAGGACTTCCGGCTGCTGTAAATGGAACGATGGTCTGGAAAGTGGTCGTTGTGTTATCAGTCGCAAAGATTTCATAGGTGATCTGGCCGGTGATATTGTTGAGGGTCGCCCTTATCCGAGCGTCAAATGTACGGGAGGGACCGTTGTTGATTCGCCCGTTGATCATTCCTTCTACAATGGCGACCGTGAAGTTATTTTCGCAGGCAATCATTGTTCTTCGACCTTGTGTGAACTGGAAGTTATCTCCGTTACCTGCATTGAAGACAAAGTTAAAGTTATCCACTGCAGGATTACAAGGTCCATTCCTAGAAGCACCACATTCGTTGATGGTCACGTTCAACGTTCCGGTATAGTCCAATATATGACCAAATCTGGTCACTCTGATTTGGGCTCCAGGCTGTGCTCCCCCTTGAGTGTCGAGCTTGAATTTACACGTACAGGCAGGTGGAGCTGGGCAGTTGATGCGGACTGTGAACGGTCCTGCACTGATCGGAATTCCGCCAACGGTTGCTCTGGCTGTCACGGTAACAGTCTCCATCGTTCCTGCAACACCCATGATCGTCGCCGTATAATGTCCATCAGCACCGGTAATAGCCGGGTCTGGATCGATGAATACATTGGTATGGGATTGGACGATATCGAAGAAGACCGCCACTTTCGGGATCGGTGTCATCGTGTCACAGACTACTCTTCCCCTGATGGTACCATCACATTGAATGGTTGGAGGCACAATCAGATTCATGGCTGGATTCGGACAGTTGACACATCCTGCACGTACAAAGTTGGTGTTGGATACAGGGATGCCGTTTACCGTTGCACTTGCCGTATAAGGAACTCCTTCGGTTATCGAGGTCGGGAATGGGACGGTTGCCACACTGGTGTATTCACCATTGGTATTCGTTGTCACGACCATTGGCTGGAAGGTAAGGAGCGGACTGCTTAAAGTCACCTGCACGCCTGGTACCGGAGCACCATCACAAAGGACTCGGCCGGTTATCGGGGCTCTACAACTGATCGGTCCGGGGTTATCTAATTGAATGACGGGGTTTTGACACGGTGGACAGCTGACTTCGACGGAATTGGTTTCAGACACTGAAATTCCGTTTACTTCTGCTCTTGCTGTATAAGTGGATACCCGTTCGGAGGTACCCTGCGGAACACTGAATCTGCCTGAAAATTCACCATTAATATTCGTCGTGACTGTCTGTGAAGCAAAAACAAGGAGAGGGCTGCTTAATCTCACTTGCACTCCCGGTACCAGCCTGCCATCGCACAGAACGCGTCCGGTCACGACACCTTCACAAACGACGGGATTTAGGTCATTGAGGGTAATGACAGGATTCCGACACGCCTGACAATCTACCGTTACCGACTGTGTCTCGGAAGTAACCGGATGCCCGCCGACAATGGCGGTGGCCGTCACTCCGATCGTTTCATCAATTCCGAGGAACGGCACTAATGTGGCGGTATACGTTCCGTCTGGCTTCGTAATCGCGGGGTTCGGCGAAATCGTCACTTTATTGGAGTGATTTTCGATCTTAAACGAGACGGCTGCATCCCGTACAGGTACTCCGTCACAAATCAGTCTTCCAGATATCCCGGTCCCTTGACACCCTAACGGACCCTCGATCGGATTCAGGGTGAGGACTGGATTATCACACAGTATACAACCCGCCCTTACAATGATTGAATCACTGATGGTCTGATCTGATACGGTAGCGGTTGCCGTAATCTGTACATCAGCAGTGATGGGTGTTCCACGAGGGACAGTCACCGTAGTCGTAAATTCACCCCGATTGTTTGTGACCGGAGTTGGGTTGGTGAACTGCAATTCTGGAAAGGTGGAAGTCAGAATAACTTGTACACCTTCTACTGGGGAATGATCACATAATACCCTTCCCCTAACGGTTGCCTCGCAGCTGATGACACCCACTTCCTCCAGCTGGATGACAGAATTATTGCAGTTATGAGGTGGGAATAAATCCGGACATCCTTCTGGTGGACACGAAAGTGTGTCTTTTTTGCTTTTCTTTTTCACATTCAGACCTTCCTTCCTATAAGCTATCAGAATAGTTTATGCGCACTCAAATGGTTCGTTCGCATATTATAGGAAGTTTGAGGGAAATTGAGGTTTTCACCTAAACCGTTGGAGAGTATGTTGGAATTGAAACGATGGCGGAATATCATGACGATAAGTCATAGTCCCCTGACTAAAATGATTACGATAGAGCCAAAAGAACCCATAGCACAGATGCACAAAACAGAGAAAGCAAAAGATGACCTATTTTTGTAAGCAGCATGAGCCATTACGGTTGTAAAAAATAAAAATACCGCCTGAAGAATCAGAGATTGCTGGAAAGGTCCAATGTAAATCAGCAACCCTATCAAAAGGAGGGATATCCCTGCTATTAAACTCACTTGCCATTTCATCTAACCACCCTACCCCTTATAAAATCCGTTCCCTTTCCCCCTCAGTAATCTTGAAGTGAACGTTCATGGAACTTCCCCCATCCACATGCTTGGGGACATCTGATAATTCGAGTAACTCTTTGAACTCAACCGTTTTTTCACGATCGGCTTCTACCGTGATTTTATAAGGACCACCCTCATTCATCAGGGAAGTCAAACGGTGATCAATATCCGGAATATAGGAATCCATAAATTCGATCTCAAATGTCACTGGATCACCGCTATGGTTGGTGATCAGCAGCTGACATTCCCCATTTAATTCATCATCACTGATCCGCTCAAAATCACACGTCCCCATCCCATCGTACGAAATAGCTGCGATTCCTTCGGCAAACGTTTCCTGGTAAACGGAAACGAGTCCAAGAGGCAATAAGGTATAGGCGAATAAAACGATGATCACCGTTCGAACATGGTATTTCGACATTCCCTTTACGAGTAAGATCATCGCAAAGATAAATAAGAACGAACCAATGATGGCGAGTAGGTTGTATCCATCCTGGTCGCTGATAGGAAAGGACATGAAGGTGACACGCTCGAACATGACCCGATTATTGGGATAAGGGAAATAGAGCGACATACAGATTATGAGGATCACGCCAGAAGCAATGAGGTATTTTTTATTTTTTATCATGGCTTTCAACTTCCTTTTGTAAAAAATCCGTTTATAATACTACCAATTATTTCAAACAAATGTGTATTATACAATCCTTTCATTCATTCGTGCGATACTCACTCCCTTTCAAGCGGAAATGGAATTAATCATGCGGGTTTCAAATTTATCGTGCGGGAATGGGAATAATCATTCGGGATGATCAACATTCATGCCAGCTTATCGAATTACCTTCATTTCACCAATCCTCTATACATTTTTTATAAAAATATTAATATCTCGACCGGGATTTGATAGCTATCCAGACCTTTACCGGCGATTTCCTCATCCCATACCCCTATAAAAAGAAAATATATCCAGCAGTTTTATAGTATGATAGTCATAGATTAATGGTATTCACTAACAAAAGGAGTTGGACTAAGATGAGTGACGGAACAAAAGTCATTAAAGACGGCGGGGGCCAAGGTGGCGTCACCTGGAAAGAAGTCTCCCGAAGTACGTCAGGAAGTTATACGATCGTCTTATATAAAAGCGCAAACGGCGGAAGTCAGTGGAAAAGGGTTACATATGACAATAGCGGAAAAATCGTGAAGGTGGTTTACGGGAGTTAACAGGAAAAGGATGATGGTGCAGGAAACCATCATCCTTTTTCCTTAACGGAAGGACTCCGCCATCTGGATCATGTCGTCTTTAGTGAGGGTGATGTCGGACCGTGCCGGCATATATTTCAGTTCATACATAGCCTCACCCTCTATCCAGGTCAGCCTGTTTGACTTTAACGGGCCCTCTGTTTCAGAATAGCTTCCTTTAGAGGTACCGACCTTCACCGGTTCTTCAGATAAAGTCAGATCTAACCCAGGCTCAAGAAGTTGAAATGACATCGTGATCGTCTGCTTTTCCGGACCCATGAGAGTGACGATTTGTGCGTTTCCGTAGGGGCCTTCCTTCTCTTCCGTGCTGACATTTGTCACTTTGAAAGGAACTTTGGTGATGAATTTGAACTCTTTTCCCAGGAATTCCGGACGATCGCTTGCTTCATATAACGGCGCGCTCGCGTTATTCCCGATGATGCCCAGCTGTGTTCCGCCGAAGTACACAAAGATCGAAAGGCATGCGGCGAAAAATAGGAATGACAGGACAGGGGCAAAAACGGGTTTTTTCGAGATGGAAAACGACTTGGATGGCTTAGAATGGATTTCATTCAAGATATTCTCTCTCATCTTATTGGTGAAACCCCTGCCTTTAAAGGTCTCTTCTTTCATTAACCCGCGCAATGATTTCAGTTCATCCATTCTTATACACCTCACTTCGTTTGATCGTGGAACCGAGCAATGCTTTTCCCCTTGTCAGCCGTGTCTTCACCGTATTCGAGTTGATGCCGAGACTCTCACCGATCTCGGCTATCTTCATTTCCTCAAAATAATAGAGGAAAATGACTTCCCGATATTTGAGTGGCAGGGCCAGGACGCTTTGGATCAACTCTGAATTCTGCTCATTTTTGATCACGGTCTGTTCCGGTGCCCCCATCTTCCCTTTCACCAAATCGTTAATCTTGTTGGAGATACTGACCATCCTCGTATCCCAACGTCTTAAATAATCCTTACAATGGTTGATTGCGACAGAAATGATCCATGTCTTCAGGGAGGAATCTTCCCTGAAAGTATCCATCTTTTGATAAAACTTGATGAAGACCTCTTGTGTCAGATCCTCGGCCAGGCCATGTTCTTTTACGTAGGAATAAACAACATAATAAACATCATTCCCGTAATCAGTCATGGCTTCCTCAAGAAGTCGGTCTTTCTCGTATTTCGTCAGCACTTCCATTTTAGAAAATTCACCTGCTTTGTATGTATCATTCATTAGACGCAGCTCAAATGATAAAAGTTTGTTATTTACATTTTTAACCAAAATAAAAACCTGTCGAGTCTCCTCGGTCAGGCTTTCACCGGGCAGTGCCCGCTTTCATTATTACAGAACATTCCATATCATACAATTGTTTCTTTTATTTGTTGAGGGATGAGAGACTACACACAATCAGGAGCTGCGCAGAGTAGTAGGTGGTCATGATGAAGACGGCTGAAAAAGGGATCTCTGATACGAACATATTCCATGACAGAATGGAATCGGATAGAACGAACAGGATACTTCCGGCAATGGCCCACTTGTTTCCGGTCAGGATTGCGGATAAAGCCATTAAGGAAATGACGAGCATGTAGGCAATGACCGGTATAATGAGACCGGCATCCCCATCTGTTCGGAGGGCTGAAATCAGTTGCTGTCCGATCATGAACGAATACAGTGCAATCGGGATGGCAGCTGCAAGTCTCCACTTGTTCATCCGGGATAACTTAATAAAGCCACACAAGTAGAATAGATGTCCGACCAGAAACGCCCCGAGGCCTGCTATAAACGAAAACGCAATGAACGCATCCCCAAGCATGCAAAAGAAGAGGCCAATGAGGATGAATCGCAGTGCCGGTGCTGGGTTGGGAGATACCTGACGGAAGGCGAAGACGATGATGAGAACCATTGGAATGAGCTTAAAGATCACTTTCACGGGTAATGGCTCGGATGGGATGAATAAATAAAGTACTGACATGGCTCCAATCAGGAGGGGAAGTGACCATTTCATCATGTGATAACACGTCCTTTACGTTCTGTTCCTTTTGCTATATATACTCCCTTTTTGAGGTGAATTCCTTTTTTTGATATCTCTATGACAGCATTTCCTTCTATCTTTCCCGAAGAATGTAAGAGGAACGCTTCCCAAATTAATTTGGGCAACAAAAAAAGCCTCGTCACGATCGACGGGCCCCTTATGTCATCCTTCTAAAATACTTCTCCATTTCCCGTTCAGAGATGATCAGTCTCCTTGAGAAATCCTGCGTTCGCACTACATATTCCTTGATGCCAATATATTCGGATTCAACGACCAAATAGAAACAGGAGCCTTTTTTGACTCCCCTGAAATCACGTTTTAATTGAAATTTCTTCATTTTGACTAAAGCCCGTAGATCACTGGCTCTCCTCCACTTGATACGACTGGGGCTGAATCGTTTTGATCTTCTTTATAAAATAATAATGTTTATATAATGCGAGGCCGATGAGGATGATCCGGACAGCGAGAATGTCGACGTACAGGACGGAAAGCAGGATAAAGAAGTCTGCCGTCAGATTGATCCTGATCTTTTCTTTCAGGGTCATGCCCTTTTTTTCGAGAAAGGAGACCACGTATTTTTTGTAGATGTACGTGTTTTTAAACCATGCATCCACTCGCTTTGAGCTCTTGGAGAAAAAGTAAACCGCCAGCAGGTAAAACGGGCCACCAGGCAGAACGGGCAGGATTGTGCCGGCAACCCCGCACACCAAGGCTATGAACCCGAGCAGCATGAACAGGATGCTTTTCATCTTTTTCATTGTCATGATTCATCTCCCCTACCCTTAACCGTTTTCCTTCATTGTACTATAAATATAGCAGAAAGTCGGGTTTGGCGGGTTAGGAGATTATTGTTAATCCGTTATACTCAGCTATCAACACCCCGATCCACCAAAACAAAATCACTCTCCTCCAAAGTCCCTTCCACTTTCCCTGAAGCAGACGCTACCTCAACAGAACTTACCTTCACCTCTTCCTCCTCCAACAATCCCTCAAGCCCCCTCGCAATCCCCGTCAGAGACAGGATCGTCAGGGCGAAAAAGAACATCGGAATCATAAAGATCCACCAGGCGTTGGTCAATTCGACAAAGCTCATGGACATAATGCTTGCCCATTCCTGGACGAAGGGTCGCGGCGGCGGGCACATGGGACCGTAGCACACATCGGTCCCACCGAAGTACAGCTCGAAGAATCCAAGGTGGGCAATGATGAGAAGCACCTGGATCATGATTTTTGGAAAAATGATAAAGAGCCGGGGCTTCAAGTGTGGAAGTACATGTTTCTTGAACAGGAAAGTCTTACTCCCCCCAAGGACCCGCGCACACGTCACGAACTCTTTGTCGAGAATCTGCCGGGTTTCGTTGGATAGGAGAATCGCCGTTGTCGGGGCCGTGATCACGGCCAGGGCAATGGACTGCCAAATGACCCGCTCGGTGAAACTTGTCTCAAATCCTTGCATGGGTTCCCATAGCAATGGGTAAAGCATATTGTAGGCGATAATCGATTGCGGGATGAAGTAAAAGGACGTAAAGGTCGATTGCGCCCACTTTTTTGCCCGGGATTTCGTAAACCCTCCCAGTACTCCGATGACGAAGGAAAGAATGAAGCTGAGGAGGGAGATGCTGATCGCCGCCCCAATGGTATACTGAGCGCCCTCCAATACTTTGTAAAACAAGTGATCCCCTTCCCGGTCCGTCCCGAACGGAAAGTCGGCTGAAGGGGGAAACGGCGCGTCCCCGATGATATTGGCCTCATCATCATAAAGGATATATGTATTCGGTATTTTTTCATCCGTCAGATTAAAGATCATACTCCACCCGACGAGCACGATGATGAACAGTAAACAGATGCTAATGGTGACATGATGCCGATTCCACTTTCTCATAGACTCATCTCCCTGCCAATTTTTCTCGTGATTACAAACTGCATGAATTTTAAAAGGAGATAGAGGGGAACGAATAGCATGATCGACGTAATCGCGAAAATCGCAGGCGTGTTATAGGAAAATAAAAACGATGTGACCCCGAACACATTGAAGAGATATTCCAAGATTAATAGATTCGACAGCATCATCCAGATGATCTGTTTGCCGTGATAGGTGAGACTGACGAGCACATTCCGCATCATATGGATGAACATGATCCGGAATCGGCCAAGCCCCTTCCCCTTCGCAAGCTCCACATAAGGAAGTCCCTCTTCTTCTTTCAAAAAAGACACCATCGATCCCAGAAAAAAGAATGTGGGCAGGATCGAGAGCGTGACCGCAGGAAACAGGATGACCTGATTAACTCCGAGTGATGCGATGTCGACCACGAGAATGCCGGTCTGTTTAAAAAACCAGATCACGAGCATCTGGAGGCTCCCGATGACAAAAATATCAGGCAGCGAGGCGACATAAAACGAGACGGCTTCCACCCCTCTCTGAATCCTTTTCCCGACTGAAAAATAGAGAATCATCAATAAGACTGAACATGTCAACGCCAACCCAAGCGCAAGGAAAAAGATGCGTGCACTGCTCATGAAAGCCTTCAGGATGATGGGAAAGAGAGGACGCTCGATATGCGAGACGGGGTTTGTATAGACGAGATGGTGAGGCTCGACTAATTCCCTGCATACAGCCATTAATTCCTGTCCATATGTCACGAGGGAAAGTGCCTGAGTTTTGAACAGGCCGGATGTGGCACTGACCAGAATGATTCCAAGGATAATGAGAACGGCTTCAAGGCCGGATTGTTTGAGTTGTTTCATCTTTTACCTCCAGTAATGACTACTGCTAATCATTACCAATATACCAGATTTGAAAATTCTGTCAATTACACCCTTGCCGCAACGCAGAAAAAACGAAAAATGGTCAGGGCTATCAGCCGCTGACCATTTTCCTTCAATTAAAAAATCACCTTCCGATCCCGCTCATCTTTCAATATCTCAACTGCTTCCCGGAATCGTTGGGAGTGGATGATTTCCCGTTCCCGTAAGAAGCGCAGTCCGTCATTCAAGTCAGGGTCATCGCTCATATTGATGATCCATTGATAAGTGGCCCTTGCTTTTTCTTCAGCCGCGATATCTTCATAGAGGTCGGCGATCGGGTCACCTTTTGCCTGGATGTAGGAGGCGGTGAAGGGGACCCCGGCTGCGTTTTGGTAGAAGATCGCACCGTCATGATTCACATAGTGGGGATCGAGACCCGCATCTTTCATTTGTTGCGGTGTCGCGTCTTTCACGAGTTTATACACCATGGTGGCGATCATTTCCAAATGGGCGAATTCTTCGGTCCCGATGTCGGTCAGTAAGCCGATGACCTTATCGGGAATCGTATAACGCTGATTCAAATATCGCAGGGCTGCCGCCAATTCTCCATCGGCGCCGCCGTATTGCTCGATCAGAAATTTAGCCAGTTTCGGATTACATGTACTGACCCGTACAGGATATTGAAGTTTTTTTTCATAAACCCACATAGTGTCTATCCTCTCCTTTATTCCGTTTTAGACCTGCCACGGCCAAGGCGCGTCTTTCCAGTCCCACGGATAATTTGAATAGCTGTATCCGAACCCGGTCAAGGGACCGAATTCCTTTTCGAATTTCTTTTTGATTTTTTTCCTCATCCGTACATATTCGTTGTACTGTTTGATGGCTTCGTAATCTTCAGGATGAGTATCTAAGTACAGTGTCAGTTCGACGATGACGAAATCAACGGTCTGAAGTTCCTCCATCACTTCGTAATAATGAGCCGGAAGCTGCTTCATCAGGAATCACCATCTCCATTCAGTTCATAAGGGCTATAGTATGGATCGTAGAACGCCTTCCACAGCGTTCCGTTCCGCAGTGCCTCCCGAGGGGTGAACTGCTCCAGATTGGCAGGCTGAAACCCCATATAGAGATTAGGCGGTGTTGAATACACCTTCTTTGTAATCGGCGGACAAGGATCAAAGGGACTGACGTATGGATGATACACTTTATAGTTCGTATTCAAGGTACTCCCTCCTGATTTGACAATATCTTTCTATTGTTATGCAGAAGGTTCCTCACCCATGACGATCAAATGGAATTGGGACCCTTTTTAATAAATTGTCCTCTATCTGCACATCTTACAAAAGTGACGTAAAAATGTGAGAAGAGGTGCGTAAATATGACCATCATTGAACTGTCTTTCAGACTCATCCTTTCCTTCCTCCTACTATTGACCATGACCCGCATAATGGGAAGAAAAGAGATATCCCAGATGACCTTCTTTAACTTTGTATCAGCCATCGCCATCGGGACGTTGGGAGCTTCCCTTGCAATCGATTCAACGGTGAGTGTACGGAATGGAGTATTCGCCTTGGCGGGGTGGACTATTTTCACGGTTGTAATGGGCTATGCTGACCTTAAGTCGAAAGCATTCAGAAAAGCCGTTGAAGGGGTGCCCCGGGTTGTTGTCCGCAAAGGGGAAGTGATGGATGCTGAATTGAGTAAAGTACGACTGGATCTGGATGCTCTGAACGTTTTGCTGAGAAAGAAGAACGTCTTTTCCATAAAGGAAGTGGACTATGCCATTTTTGAAACAGATGGAACCCTCTCTGTCATGAAAAAGGAGCAAGATCAACCCGTTACCAAGGGAGATCAACAGACGTTCAAAAGTCCGGGTTCCACCCATCAGGTGGCTATGCCCACCGCCTTGATAGAAGATGGAAAAATCGTGATGGACAGTCTGCGCGAGCTTCATCTGGATGAAAGCTGGCTGAAGGAACAATTAACCTCACAAGGTATTACTGACATGACAGATGTGTTCTATGCAGAAATTCAAAAAGACGGGACGCTTGCAATAGATCGATACAATGATGTCCAGCACTGACTCAACAAAATGCGTGACCCACTTCCCGGGTTGTGCAATCCAAGCAAAACGAA